>NZ_JBLTJC010000013.1:0-62781 GCF_048158785.1 Streptomyces colwelliae
GAGGAGGAGCGGCGTATCGCCCGTGAGGTGTCCGCCCTGCGACCGACTTCGGGACCGGGGGAGTGGGGCACGTACGGCTGAATGTGGCGACGTCGCCCGAGGTGATCACGGAAGCGGTACGGCGGATGGCGGTGGCGCTGGAGTGAGCACGGCCATGACGTTGAGGTGAGCATGGTGCTGACGTCGGGGTGAGCGGGGCGATGGCGGCGGACCGAGCCGCCCCGGCGTGCTGTCATGGACACCCGACCCGGCTGCCATGATGACCCCATGCGTGTGCTGATGCCGGTCCCCGACCGTGACTTCGACGTCACCGAGGTCGCCGTGCCCTGGCGGCTGCTCACCGACGCCGGACACGAGGTCGTCTTCGCCACCGAACGGGCCGGTACCCGGCCCGCGGCCGACCCCCGGCTGCTGACCGGCGTCCTCTTCGGGCAGCTCGGTGCCGAGGACGAGCCCAAGCGGTTCTACCAACAGCTCACCCAGGCACCGGAGTTCAGCGCCACCGTCGCGTGGACGGACCTGGACGTGACCGACTTCGACGGACTGCTGCTGCCCGGTGGACACGCGCCCGGCATGCGCCAGTACCTGGGATCACCCGAACTGGCCGCCAAAGTCGGGGAGTTCTGGACGCTGGGCAGCCCGGTCGGTGCGATCTGCCACGGTGTCCTCGTGCTGGCCCGGACCCAGGACCCGGACACCGGCCGCGGCGTGCTCGCGGGACGCCGTACGACCTGTCTGCCCAAGTACATGGAACGCACTGCCTACTTGACCACCGCCTGGCGCCTCGGCCGCTACTACCGCACCTACCCCGCCTACGTGGAGGACGAGGTGCGGGCCGCCCTCGACGACCCCGGCACACAGTTCGAGCGCGGCCCCAAGGAACTCACCCGGCGCGGCACCGCGAGCGACGACACGCACGCGTTCGTCGTGCGGGACGGCACCTATCTGTCGGCGCGCTGGCCCGGCGACGCCTACCTTTTCGCCCACCGGTATCTCGACCTCCTGCGGGCACCGACGGGTGCTTAGACTGCCGACCATGGACGAGACCCCGCTGGACCGGCTCGGCGCAAGCCAGTACCTGCTGATCACCAGCTACCGCAAGAACGGCTCCCCGGTCGCCACCCCCGTGTGGGTCGTGCGCGACGGCGAGACCCTCGGCGTCTGGACGGTCGCCGACTCCTGGAAGGTGAAGCGCATCCGGGCCCGCGCCGATGTCCTCGTCGGCCCCTGCGACCTGCGCGGCAACCCGACCGGCAACCAGGTCCCCGGCACCGCCGAGATCTGCGACGCGGAGACCACCGCCCACTACCGCAAGCTCATCACCCGCAAGTACGGCCTCACCGGGCGCATCACGCTCCTCGGCAGCCGCTTGCGCCGCGGGCTCGACGGCACCATCGGCATCCGCGTGACGCTCACACCCTGACGACCACCCCCTCGCCCACCGAACCCAGGGAGCGCCCGTGGACCCCGCGCTGAACCCGGCCGACCTGCCGCTGCGGCAGGAGAGCGTCGTCTTCGCCCGGATGCGCGGCACCCAGGACCGCGTCGCCGACGCGATCACCGCCTTCGCCGGCACCATGCTCTTCGTCTACATCCACGCGCTGTGGTTCGCCGTCTGGATCGCCCTCAACGAAGGGCTCCTCGGATCGGCCGGGATCTTCGACCCGTATCCGTACGGCCTGCTCACGATGATCGTCAGCCTGGAGGCCATCTTCCTGTCGACCTTCGTCATGGTGAGCCAGAACCGCCAGGCGACCCGCGAGAACGTCCGCGCCGACCTCGACTTCGAGACCAACCTCCGCTCCGAGGTCTGGTCCGCCCACATCGGCGCCGCGCTCGGCCTCGACCCCCGCGAGGTCGAACAACGCGTCCAGGAACTCCTCACCGAGAACCGCGCCAAGATGAACGGCGCGACACAGAAGCCGAGTTGAGCGCCAGCACGATGAACATGACGAAGGGGCCGCAGCTCTCGCGCTGCGGTCCCTTCGCCTTCGTGCGACGTTCCTCTACGACTCTCCGCTACGACGTTCCGCTACGACGCGTCGAGCACCGTGCCGGTCAGCTCCGGTCCGCCGCTCTGCGGATCGCCGTTCTCGTCCACGGCCAGGAACCGCACGGACTCGGGCTGTTCGGTCACCTGGTCGGTGATCGTGGGCACGCTGATCTCCGCGCTGAGCTGCCCCGCCGGGACGGACGTCCAGAGGAACAGACCCAGCACCTTGGACAGCGGGCGCTCCGGCGCGGCTTCCTCACCGGAGTTCTCACCGAGCCACTGCGGGTCGACGTCCAGGGTCGACAACTCCGGGCCCGACGCGATCGGTTGGACGAGGAACGCCGGGTTCAGCTCTACGTCGGCGGGCGCGGACAGCGTCACTTTCCACTTGAGGGGCTGTCCCTCGGTGACCCGGCCGGCGATCGGCGTGACGGTGAACGTGGGCATCGGGTCGTCGTTCTCGGTGGTCACCCCGCCCCGGTGGGCGCCGACCACCGCGCCGTGCACCGCCTTCACGAACACGTCGTGCTGGACGCCGTAGTCGAAGCGGGTGTTGCCCTCCACCTTCACCGGTACGTCGATGGCGTTGCCGCCGGGGTGTACCGTCACCAGCCGTGATGTGTCCTGGCCTGTGGCCGGGTTGTTGACGTAGACCCGGACCTGGCCGCTGCCGTGGCCGGACACCTGCACGGGAACGCGGTACGTCTTGACGCCCGAGTCCCCTTCCTTGACGGTGAGTCGGCCGATGTCGACGCGGGGGAGCGGGGCCGAGGTGACCGCCGGAGTGCCGGGGCGCCAGGCCCAGGCGTCCATCAGCCAGGCCTGGCCGGAGCGCGAACGCGGGGTCAGCTCAAGGGACTTGATCCGGCGCAGGTCGAGCCCGGCGTGCGCGGCGGCGGCCAGCGGTACGCGGACCTCGCGGGCCCAGTAGGAGGCGGTGCGCTCGGTGCCGGGGAGGCCGTCGACACGGACCCGGCCGAGGGTCGCACGGTGGCCGGAGGTGTCGGTCACGGACACGTCGAGCTGGGTGCCGGCGGTGTTGGGCGGCACGATCACGCGCAGGGCGAGGCCCTTGGCGCCGCCGAGGGAGACCGGCTTGTCCGGGCGTACCGTCACCTTCGAACCGGCCGCGGACCAGCGCAGGGCGAGCGCGCGGCGGCCGGCCTCCTTCGAGGTCTCCCAGAAGGCGAAGTGCGGGGAACTGCCCTTGGTGTCCGGGCCGAGACAGGCGATAGCCGGATCGGGATCGACCGCGGAGCACAACCTGCCGCCGGACACGGTGACTTGACCGTCCGGCAGGAACCCGGCACCGCGGTTCGCGCCCACCGCGTGGGTGAGTACGCGCGCCGGGTCCGCCGAGGGCGCCCGGCGGCCGGAGCCGTCGAGCAGCTGACGGGCCCGGTCGTCGCCGCCGATGAACAGCCGTGCCGCCGTGGCGATGTAGGTGGAGCCGGCCTTGTGCTGCTGGTCGGCGGTCAGCCGGGTCGCCGTGCCCGGCGAGCACACCGCGTCGCGCTGGTCGGGGTCGTCGTAGAAGTCGTCGGACGCGGGCGCCTGGGCCTGGCCCGGCGTCCACTCGGTGTTGAAGAAGTTGTGGTCGGCGCCCTCGACGTAGACCGCGCTGTGCAGGGCGGTACCCCGGCTGACTCCGCGCGTGCCGTCGACGTAGACCTCGCCCTGGAGGTCGGAGACGTCACCGTCGCAGCCGGGCAGGATCGTCACCGACGGCACGTCGGCCACCGGGTTCTGGCCGAAGATCGTCGGGCCGATGAGGACGGTGCCGCGGATCTTCCAGCGGACCGGGCCGCGATAGCCGTCCTGGGCGGCCGGCGGCGGGTAGAGGCTGTCCATCGCCCCGCGGTTGACGCCCTCGCCACCGCGCGAGTGACCGATCAGCAGGACGCGGGAGAGGTCGGCCCGGGGTGCGTTCCGCACGGCCGGCGGGGCCGTCTCCGGGTGGGCGGACCAGTCGGCCCAGCGGGCCAGGTGCTGCCGGACCAGCGACGAACGGGCCTGCGCGCCGGCGTCCTCGGCATCGGCGTCCTGCGCGTTGATGCCGTTCGCGGAGATCGACACCGTCACATAGCCCTGTGAGGCGAGGAGTTGCTGGTCGCGCAGATAACCCCGGTAGCTCGGGACCGACTTCAGTCCGGTGGGGCAAGGCCAGTCGCCGGTGATGTCCTCGGTGCCTGGCTTGTAGCAGGTGTAGTGACGGCCGTGCAGGAACAGCGCGAGCGGCCGCTTGCCGGTGGCGCCCTTCGGCGCGACCACCACGGCCTGCATCTCGATCGGCTGGGGGTACCCGGGCAGACGGACCGAGTTGAGGGTGTACTCGCCGGTCGTCGTACGGTACGTGCCCGGCTTGCCGGGATCGATAGTGCCGGCCGGGAGCGGGGCGGAGGGCCGCACGGCGGCCCCTGAACGCCCGTCGGTGGAGTCGCTGTTGTCACCAGCGGCATCCAACCGCCGTCCTGCGGCCAGTACTTGAAGGTCCGTCAGCTGCTTCGGCGGTACGGCGCCAAGGCCCAGCCGGAACGTCCGTCCGTCCTTCGCCGGTCTCGGCACACCGAGGAGGCGGCCCCCGGCATGGAACTCCACGCGCGCGTCCCCCATGGGCACCCGCGTGCCCGAGCGCCAGACCAACTGCTGCGCGGAACCCTTCCCTGTGATCCGCCAACCCGGCGGAAGCGTCCCGTCGTTGGCCGCCGGCGTCGCCGTGAACGGTCCGGTGTCCGACGGTGGCGCCGCCTGCGCCGACCCGGACATCCCTCCCGCCACCGCGAGCACCGCCGCGGCCGTGACCCATATTCGCCGGGCACGGAACAATGTGTTCTCCTCCTCGAACCCCAGGCTCAGGCGCCCCGTGCGTCACGGGAGCCTCTCGCGCCCCGGAGGACGACAGGCTGGGCCTGTGGGTTGCCTGTGGAGGAGGATTCGGCCGATCTTCGTCGGGCCGGGCCTGAACTCGGTTTCGTGGTCAGGCCGTTCAGGGGCCGTCCGTCGATCGGTGCCCGCCGGGTCGGTCGGCGGCGGTCAGTGCCAGGCGCGGTAGGGCTCGTCGAGGAGCTGGAAGACGGGCTCGCCGCGCACCGGGTCCTTGGCCGTGGACAGCCGCACGCGGTCGCCGCTGTGGATGCCGATGGGCGGGCCGATGACCCGGCCGCGCACCACGAAGCCCTCGGCCATCTCGATCAGCGACACATTGCGGGCGGCGGGGGTGTTGCGGTGCACGACCGTGGAGTGGCGGACCGTGCCGGTGCCCTCGCTGCGCTCCGTGCGCAGGTCGCCGCCCTGACAGACCGGGCACAACAGCCGGTGGTACATGGCGGTGGCGCACCAGGTGCAGCGCTGGAAGAGGATCGTGTCGCCGTCCGCGGTGGGCGGATCGAGTACGCCCGCCGGGGAGCCGGCTGCCGGACGGGTCGCGAATCCTGAGTGGTGGTACACGCTGTCAACTCCCTGCGCTCGGCCGGAATCCCGCGCGCGCGGACGAGCCGGGCACGCATGTGCGCGGCTCGCCGTGCCACCGTGCACGACCACAGCGTATGGCACTCAGTGCCAAGCGTAAAGACACTGCGTACCCTTTCCTTTCCGGTTCAGTCGCGGCCGAACGCGGACTCGATCTCCTGGACCACGCGCCACATCGGGGCCCCGCGCCGGGAGACGACCACCACGACGTCCTCGGGGCGCTGTTCCTGGTGCGCGTCGGCGGGCCGCACCGGAGGGTGTCCGAAGGCGGACTGCACATACCCCAGGGCGTGGTCCACCTCCGCACCCGCGTCGCGCTGTCCGTCCGAACGCAGCCAGGAACGCAGGGCGTTGTTGTGCGCCGCGACCACGGCGGCCGCGATCACGTCGGCCTGGAGGGTGCCGTCGCGCCGCCCGGCGAAGCGCCCGCGCAGATAGTCGGCGAGGGCGCGCTCGTAGCGCCACACCACCGACAGTTCGTACGCGCGCAGCCCGGGCACCTTCTTGGTGAGGCGGTAACGCTGCACGGAGAACGTCGGGTTCTCGTTGTACATGCGCAGCACGAGCCGGGCCGCGTCGCAGACCCGCCGCACGGGTTCGTGCTCGTCGCCGGAGGCGGAGAGGAAGGCCGTCATGTCGGCGAGGCAGCGCTCGTGGTCGGGGAAGACCACGTCCTCCTTGGAGGGGAAGTAGCGGAAGAACGACCGCCGTCCGACCCCGGCCAGCGCCACGATGTCGTCGATGGTGGTCTGTTCGTAGCCCCGCTCCAGGAACAGCTGGAAGGCGGCCGCCACCAGGGCGTCCCGCATGGGCGGCTTGGAGCTCATGGACGGGAACGTAGCACCAGGCCGGCACGGATGGCACTCAGTGCGCTCCATGCGGGGAACTGAGTCCCCTGGAAGATCTGGAGCGACCGGGACGATCAAAACGATCGAAACGATCCGCGGCATAGAGTGACCGCGACCAGTTTCACCTTCAGGGGGACCCATGCGACCGCACGTCGACCAGCGCCATGAGCGGGTGCTCGAACTCGTCCGCGAGCGCGGCAGCCTGCGGGTCGCCGACCTAGCGGCCGAACTCGGCGTCTCCGCCGTCACCTTGAGGCGCGACGTGGAGGCGCTGGCAGGCCAGGGCCGGGTGCACCGGCTGCACGGCGCGGTGGTGTGGCCGGGCGGCGAGAGGACGGTCGGGCTGCGGGCGCGACAGGAGTCCGCCGCGTCCATCGGACCCGCCGCGTCCGCCGAGGGCGTCGTGATCGGAATGATCGTGCCGACCACCGCCTCGATCTTCGCCGACATCGTGCGCGGCGCCCGCGAGGCCGTGGGAGCACAGGGCGGCCGACTCGTGCTCGGCGTCTCCGGATACGTCGACACGGAGGACGCCGTCCAGGCCGCGCACCTCGTCGCGGGCGGCGCCGAGGGACTGCTCGTCGCGCCCAGCTGGTCGGGCGGCGTCCCCGTCGGCGGCCAGGAACAGTGGCTCCTCGACCGGGACGCGCCCACCGTCCTGGTCGAACGCTCCGCCCCGCCCGGCAACCCCGCGGCCGCCCTGGACCGGGTGCGCACCGACCGCGCCCACGGAGCCGCGGTCGCCGTCGGCCACTTCGCCGCCCTCGGCCACCGCAGGATCACCGCGGTACTCCAGGAAGGCCCGCACGCCGCGCAGATCCTCGCGGGCTACGAGTCGGCCGTACGCTCCCTCGGTCTCGACGACGCCCGGGGTGCCCCGTCCGTCCGCGAACACGGCGACTACGAGTCGAGCGTGGACTACCTGGCCGACGCGGTACGCGAGCGCGGAGTCACCGCCGCCCTCGTGCACAGCGACGAGGACGCGATCGTGCTCGTGCCCCGACTCCAGGCCCGCGGCATCCACGTCCCGGACGACCTGGCGCTCATCGCCTACGACGACGAGGTCGCCCCGCTCGCCGATGTCCCGCTCACCGCCGTGGCCCCGCCGAAGCGGGCGGTGGGGGAGTCGGCCGCGAAACTCCTCCTGCAACGGCTCGCCGAGCGCGACAGCGGACGCCGGCCGGCCCCGCGTCAACACGTCGAACTCCTCCCCGAGTTGAGGATCCGCTCGTCCTGCGGAGGCAAGGCGCTCGCCCGCTGACCACGGGCCGACCGTTTTGATCATTCCGCGCGAACGCTCTCGACCGAGGAGAACCGGCATGCCCTCCGCACCTCTCACCCGCCCCCGCCCCCGCGTCCTGTACGTCACCGACCTGGCCTACCCCGCACGCGGGCGCCGCTACTGCGACGAGGACATCGACCTGACCTCCCGGCTGCGCGAGGACTTCGACCTGGCGCTGTGCCATCCACTGGACGCGGCCACGCTGATGGACGGCTTCGACGCGGTCGTGGTCCGCAACAGCGGTCCCGTCCTCAGGTACCAGGCCCAGTACGACGCGTTCCGTGAGCGCGCGCTCCGCACCGGGGCCCGGGTCTACAACCAGCTGTCGGGCCGGGCGGACATGGCTGGCAAGCAGTACCTCCTCGACCTGAGCACCGCCGGGTTCCCCGTCATCCCGACCGTCGACCGCGTCGAGGACCTGGGCCGGCTGCCGCGCACCGACCGCTATGTGGTCAAGCCCAAATTCGGCGCCGACTCCATAGGCCTGGAGATCGTCCCTGCCGACCGCCTGCCCGTGCTGGCCGACGGAAGCGTCCTGGTGCAGCCGTGCGTCGACTTCTCGTACGAGGTGTCCTTCTATTTCGTCGACCACGACTTCCAGTACGCCCTCTACGCCCCGGACACCGAGAAGCGCTGGCAGCTGGAACCGTACGAACCCGCCCCGGCGGACCTGGAGTTCGCGCAGCGGTTCATCGACTGGAACGGCATCGACCACGGCATCCAGCGCGTCGACGCCTGCCGCGCCCCGGACGGCCGGCTGCTCCTGGTCGAGCTGGAGGATCTGAACCCGTATCTCTCTTTGGGGGCGCTCGACGACACACGCAGGGACGCCTTCGTCGCCGCGCTGGAGGCCTCCCTGCACAGGTTCGTGCGAGCGTGAGGTCGAGCTGAACTCCGGCGGCCGTGCGCGCGTATCTCTCCAGGGGGATGGCGGACATCCGTGCGCGCGGAACGGAAGGAGAGCAGTGTGTCTACACCGCCCGAACCGGGATCGTCGTCCGGCGGCCCGGTCCTCGAACCGTCCCGAGTGATGCGCCGCCGTCGCTCCGACAATCTCGCGGAGCTGCTGCGGGAGACCCGCCGGGACTCCTCCGTCTTCGAGTCCGTGCCGGTGCCCCGGCCGTTCTTCGGCTCCGAGGCCGAGACACAGGAACTGCCGCCCGTACCCGGCGAGTTGCGCCCGCTGCCGACCACCGCCGGTCCCTTCGGACCCGGTCTGCGCCGGGCCGCGATCGTGGTCGGCGTGAGCGCCGCGGCGCTGGTCGGCTTCGCCTGCGCCCTGCTGCTGCCCGGCAAGGGAGAGGCCAGCACGGCCCAGCCGATCAGCACCCCCACTCCGGTGGCGTCCGCCACGGCCACCGCCGCGACCGCGGACCCGGACGGCGCCGGCACCCTCCGCGAGGGCGACAGCGGCCCCGAGGTGAAGGAACTGGAGCAGCGACTCCTGCGCATCCCCAACGTCTATGACAACGGCTCCACGAGCGGCCAGTACGACGCGACCCTCACGGCGGCGGTCGCCCGTTTCCAGCTCTGGTACGGCATCCGGGGCGACGAGAACGGTGTGTACGGCGACGACACCCGCAAGGACCTGGAGTCCCGCACGACGCTCGATGGCCAGTAGGGCGGAACCCCGCCCCACGACACGTTCGGCCCGCTCAGTCGTCGTCGCGGTGTCGGACGTACCAGAACACACCCACGACGAGGGCCAGCAGAAAGATTCCGGGCAGGACGAGCCCCGGAAGACGGGAGGCGCTCATCGGCATGGCCTTCGGTTCGCAGCGGGCGCGACGCCGTCGACCCGCGACGCCGCGCTGTCCATGATGAACGCCGGTGCCTCCGCGAGCCCGCGACTTTCCGCGGGCCTTGCCGCGTGTTCGATACCGGGTCAGCGTCCCGTGCTGTGCCCGACCAGCGCCTCTGTCACCGCACGGACGCTGCGCGCGATGTGCTGGAGCTGGAGGACCTCGGCGGCGTACAGCTTGATGGTGTGCTCGATGACCGACTCGGGCAGGCCGATGCCGGGCAGGTCGGCCCGCGCGGTCTGAAGGGCGGTCCGGGCCACGCGGATCTCGTGCTGGACCTGGATCTGCGCGTGGCGGGCGAGCAGCACCGGGTGGCGGATGAACGCGGGATAGCTGGCGTAGCGGGCCGGCACCAGCTCGCGCAGCCATTTGGCCGCCGAGCGCTCCCAGTCGTAGCTGCCGGGCGTCTTGACCTGACAGGGCCAGTCCTGGCTGATGCGCGTGGTGGTCAGTTGCATGTCATCGCTTCCCGGTGTGCGGCGTCGCGGGGGTGGGTCGACGGTGGGTGGCGGCCCCGGCCCAGGGGATGACCGAGGCCGCCCTGGGCGCTCGCGCAGGCGATGCCCGACCGAACACGCCCGGCGCCGACGCGGGTAGGAGACGGCGGCTGGGAGTGTCCGTGCGAGGGCCCCGGGAAGCAGGTGTCGCCGGCGCGGCGGGTCGAGCGGAGGTGCGCATGGGCGGACCGGGCTTTCTCGGGGCGGGTGCGATCCGTGAGCAGTATTTATATATGCCGTCCGCTTTGCAAGGCGTATGAAAACATTCATGCGCGAAATGGGCGGAATCGTCCCGGTGTGAGGTCGTATGAGGGGGGAGTGGCGGGTCAGTCCCGCATGAAGAACTGGTGCTGCTCGGCGATCTGCTCGTAGTCCTCCAGGCGGGCCTGGGTCCGCTCGGGATCGGCGTCCGTCATGGCCTGGAGCAGGGCGGAGGCCATCACGCCGGGCGCGGCGTACGAGTCGAAGACCAGGCGGGAGCCGGTGCCGGTGGCGAAGGTGACGTCGGCCTCGTCGGCCAGCGCGCCGAGCGCCAGATCGGTCACAAGGGCCACCTTGAGCCCGGCGCTGCGCGCCACCCTGAGCGTGGTGAGCGTCTCGTGCGCGTGCCGGGGCATGTCGAACGCGAGCAGCCAGGTGCCGCCCGCCTCGCGGGACTGGAGGATCGCGTCGTAGGCGACGCTGCCGCCCCGGGTCACCAGCCGTACATCGGGGTGGATACGGCGGGCCGCGTACGCGAAGTACTCGGCCAGCGAGACGGAGATGCGCAGGCCGAGGACGGTGAGCGGGGTGGACGCCGACAGTTCGCGGCCCACCTCGATCAGCCGGTCGGGGTCGGCGAAGTCCCGGCGCAGGTTCTCCAGGTTCGCGATCTCGGCGTCGACGGCGGCCTGTAGTTCGTTGCTGCGGTTCTCCTCGGCCGCCGGGCCGCCCGCGAGGGTGCGCAGGGCGATCGCCTGCAACCGCTCCCGTAGCGCCGGGTAACCGCTGAAGCCGACCGCCGCGGCGAACCGGGTCACCGAGGGCTGGCTGACGCCGACGCGCTCCGCGAGATCGGTGATGGAGAGGAACGCGGCCTCGGTGATGTGCTCGATCAGGTACTGGGCGATGCGCCGCTGGCCCGGCGACAGGCGTGGCCCGTCGAAGAGTTCTCGGAGTTGGGACGTCGGTGCCGCGCCGACTTCCGGGTCGGTCTTCCCCGAGGTGATCACGGATGCCTGGGCGCGTGCCTGCTGCGGCGATGGCACCGGTGCGCTTCCTTTGTCTCCCACAGCCACTGAACATAGCTCACGGAGCGTTGTGACCAGAGGGTGATCAGCGCCGGTAGATCGTGATCGAATGACCGACTTGATCGATCGGACGACTGCTGTCGATCAACTCGGCCAGTTTTCCCCGGGCTTTGTCGATCGAGGTGTCCGAGACGACCAGCAGCCCGTGCACCTCGCGCACCCCTGCCTTGCGCGGATCGGACGACTCGATGCCGTAGTACGACGGCACACCGCTGCCCTTGTAGACGAGCCAGACCCGCTCGCCCGCGTACCGCTCGTTGAGCCGGTCGGCGAGGCGGCCGAGGTCCTGCCCCCAGTCCACGTTGGAGTCGTGCAGTCGCAGATAGGTCTTGGCCGGACCGCCGAACGCCTCGTTGGAGTACGGCAGATAGTAGGGGAACGTCCGCAGCGAACTGACCGCGACGAACGCCACCAGCAGCCCCGTGGACAGCGGAGCCCACCGCCACCACGACCGCAGCGCCGGCACACAGGCCGCCGCGACCGCCAGGAACATCGGCACGAAGATCGCGTACCGAGTGCCGAAGTCCCGCGAGCCGTCCATCGCCGTGGCCAGCAACACGGCCGTGGGCACGAGGAGATACGGCGCCGCGGGCCGCAGCCGCCGTACCGCCACGACCGCGACGGCACCCGCCGCCCACAGCGCGATCATGCCGAGCGGGGTCTTCACCAGCAGGGCCACCGGCAGGTAGTACCAGTGCGACCCGGTGTAGAGGTGCCCGAACAGGAAGCCCTGCCACGGGTAGTCCTCCATGCCGAACTGGATGAGCATCCCGTCCCGGAACGCACGCGGGAACGGCATCAGATCCACCAACTGCCCGCGCAGCCCGTGAATCACGGGCACCGGTTCCGTGGACGTGAACCGCAGCTGCGGATCGACCACGAGATACGACGCCCATACGACGGCGACCGTCACCACCGCGACCACGGCCGCGCCCGCGACCCCGAGGGCCAACGCACGTCGCCCGGAGTCGCGATCGGCCGGGCGGCGGGCGGACCACACCGACACGACGGCCAGGAGCATCAGCACCGGTACGGCGGGCAGCGCGCTCATCTTCGTCGCCACGGCGGCACCGAGCGCCGCCCCCGCGAGCGGGACGTACAGGCGCGGTCGCCGCCTGGCCCGCCACAGCAGCCACACCGACGTCAGCAGAAAGCCGGCCTGCGGCACGTCGAGCGTGGCCAGCGAGCCGTGCGCGACGACATCGGGCGAGAACGCGTACAGGGCGAGGGCCACCAACCCCCGTGCCGGGCCCACGAGTTCACGGGCGAACGCGAACACGACCAGCCCGAACAACAGGGTCAGCACGATCACCGGCAGCCGGGCCCAGAACATCAGCCGCCAGGGGTCGTTGCCCGACTCGTACAGCAGATGACGGCCCAACTCCCCTTGGTCACCTTTGTAGTTGGTGTCGAAGTGCGGGTCGGCGATCGCGACTCCGGCGGCGATCACCAGCTTCCCGAGCGGCGGGTGCTCGGGGTTGTAGTCGAGGCTGTGCTCGCGCAGGTAGACGGTGGCCGTGGCCACGTACACCGGCTCGTCGATGGTCGGTGTCTGCTGTACGGCGGTCGTGACCATCACGGCGGCCATCTGCGCGAGGAGCACCACGACGAGGAAGGGCAACAGCCATCGCTTACGGCGCCGCAGCCCGGCGTAGAAGCGTGCCGACCGGCCGACTGTCGCGCGCGGCAGCGGCTGCCCGCCGTCGTCGTCGAGCGCGTCGGGGTCGAGGACCGAGTACTGTTCGCGCGCCATCATCCGCCCTGCGGTGAGGCCGGCCGCGCGGTGGCGGGAGCGGGCCGGGGCCGGGTCATGGCCCTACTGTCGCATCGCTCCCGCCACCAGGGGCGTCACCGCTTCAGGAGTCGTACCGACAGACCTTCCGCCGTATACACGGGTACGGCCCGCAGCTTGTCCGAGTTCACCTCGATGCTGTCGAACTGGCCGCGCAGCGAGGACGCGCCCAGGACCCGCACCGTGGAGCCCGGGGCCGGCGGGTGCTCGGCGTCGAACCGCAGGGTCAGCGTGCTGCCCCGGCCGAGCGTCGCGCGCCGGGTGACCTCGACGGCGGGCTGGTGGCCCGAGCGGAGCGTGACCTCCAGCGCGGCGGACTGCTGGGTGTAGGCGCCGTGGATCTGCACGGACTCCGAGACCCGCAGCGCACCACCGAGAACACTCACGTCACCGTGGCCCAGCGCGTGCGCCGAACCGGCCACCAGCGCACCGGACTTGAGCACGGTCCCGCCGGTGTACGCGTTGTGCCCGGTCAGCGTGAGCGTCCCGGTGCCCTGCTTGGTCAGGCCGCCGCAGCCGTCGATGTCGTTGCGCCAGGCGTCGGCCGCGCCGAAGCCACCGGCCGCCGCGTCGAGGGAGACGACGACGTCCGACTCGAAGGAACCGTAACCGTCCGCCGCGGCGAAGAGGTTGAGGCGGCCCCATTGCTCGAAGCCGTCGAGCAGGACGTATCCGGACGGCAGCGCGGTGGTGCGCAGCACCTCGCGTCGCTGCGCCGCGTCGAGGTACGGCAGCCGGGTCTCCAGCAGCACCTCCGCGCCCTTCGGCACGGTCAGCGGCTTGTCACGGCCGCTGCGGGTCAACACATAGGTGAACTTGGGCTTCACCTGACGGGAGTTGGCGGTCCGGTCCGCGTACGGGTCGGTCGCGGTGGGCGCCGAGTGGGCGTAGGCGTACAGGGTGTCCGCCGTCGTGCCGGTCTTCGCCTCGAAGTAGGCGAGGGCCTGGGCGCGTGCCGCGGCCTTGAGCGTGGCGTTGGCCGGATCGGCGAGTGTGGCGGCGGCCAGGGCCGTGGCCATGACGCGGCCGCCCATGACGTCGACCGTCGAGTGCATCCCGGCCATGATCCGGGTGTGGCTCAACTCGAAGGTGCGGGTGACCAGTTCCTGGAAGCGCTCCGGTACGGCGTACGCGTAGGCGAGGCCCGCCAGGTGGAAGGCGTTGGTGTGGCCGCTGGGGAAGCCGCCGTCGTCGACCGGCGAAGTGCTGCGCTGGCGCAGGAGTTGGGGCGCGACGACCACCTTCGAGTCGTAGACCGGGTAGCCGAGCGCGTCGACCTTGCCGGTGTCGACGACCTCGCTCTTCTCGTTCATGCGCCACGGACGCGGGTACTGGTAGGCGTACTTGCCCGGGTTGCCCGAAGCGTAGTTGCCGCGCAGCGTGTCGACGAGTTCGGCCACCTTGCCGAGCGCGGAGTCGTGCGAGCCCGCGCCGAGCGCGGAACCGGCGGGCGCGTCGGCGGG
Source organism: Streptomyces colwelliae (assembly GCF_048158785.1). Classification (NCBI taxonomy): domain Bacteria; kingdom Bacillati; phylum Actinomycetota; class Actinomycetes; order Kitasatosporales; family Streptomycetaceae; genus Streptomyces; species Streptomyces colwelliae. The sequence continues at coordinate 14,435 of NZ_JBLTJC010000013.1, forward strand.
GACGGCGTCGCTGATCGTGGTGGCGGGCGTCCCGTCCGGGGCGCTGGTGATCGAAGTGACCGCCAGGGCACCGGACTTGTACAGGTCGGCCAGCGGACCCAGGCCCGCGATCATCGCGTAGCTCTGGTGCTGGCGGTCGTAGAGGAACGCCTCCTTGGCCTGGGCCTCGGTGCGGTGCGTGGTGAGGTCGACGCAGTACCGCACGTTGGCGCGCAGGATCTCGGGCCGCAGCGGGGTGCCGGTGTTCCAGGCGGCGCCGGTCTTCCATATCTGCGCCATGCCGCCGAGGACCCGGACCACAGCGTTGGTCTCGGGCGTCAGGTTCGCGATGACGTTCGTCTTGTAGTCGTCGACGAACGCGAGCGGAACCGTGGTGGCCTTGGCGTCCGCGGCGGCCAGCCAGCTGACCAGCGTGGGCGCGGCGACCACACCGGCCGAGGCGCCGAGCGAGGTCTTGAGGAAACCACGTCTGTTCACGGCGGGTCGAACGGCGTTCGTGCGCTGCCCGGCGGGTGACGGCATGGGTGAGCCTCTCTTGAGTTCTACGGCCGATGAGGCCGGCGAGGTCGTGCGGCCAGGGAGGGTCGTGCGATCGGCTGTGGTTCGGGGTGCACCGTACGACGTGGGAAAGCGCATACGTCAACGGGTGCGTACGTGCGAAGATTTACGGTGAGCCGTGTCCCGGTGGAGGGGGTTCGGCGTCCACGACATGACCCCCGGGTGAACGGGGGCCGTGCGGTTCACAGGATCGATCGGGCCAACGCCACCGCGCCCTCGACGGGCGGCACTTGGATGGGCCATGGCCGTGCCCCCGGCACCCGCTCGGCGAGCGCGCTGGTGAGGGCGTCGTACAGCAGGGGCTGGGCGAGGACGGTGCCGCCCGAGACCACCACGTCGTCGACGGGGACGCCGCGTTCGGCGAGCCGTACGACGAGTGCGGCGAGGGACCGGCCGGCCTCGGCTATGACCTCGTGCGCGAGGAGCGAGCCCGCGTCGGCGGCGGTGAAGACGACCCGGGCGTGACGGCCCCAGTCGGCGGAGACGTCGGAAGCGCTTTCCAACGCGGCGCCCAGTGCGGGCACTTCGGCCACACCGAACGCCTCGACGAGTCCCAGGGCCAGTTGGTCCGGAGCCTCGCCTCGGTCGTGCGCGGCCCAGGCGGCGCGGGCCGCCTCGCGGACGAGTCCGGCGGCTCCGCCCTCGTCACCCAACACCGCGCCCCAGCCGCCCACTTGGAGTCGGCCGCCGTCGGCGAGCAGGCCCACCGCGACCGAACCGGTGCCGGCGACCAGGCCGACCCCCTTGTCCAACCCGGCGGCGGGGACGAGCAGTTCGGCGTCCCCGACGACCAGTACGGGCACCTTGAGACGTTCCTCCAGCGCGGCACGGATCTCGGCGCACTGGAGGGGGGTCTCACAGGCGTGCCCGCCCACGGCGACCGCGGACGGGCGCGTGTGTGCGGGCAGGGCGTCATGGATCAGCGCGGTGAGCCAGTCGGCGGCGGTCGCGGGGTCGTGCGGCCGCCAGCCGCTGCTCGCGCGGATGTGGTCGGCGATGACATCCGTGCCCGCGCACGCGCGCAGATGAGTCTTGGTGCCACCCACGTCGATGCCGACCACGAGGGGCGTGGAGTCCTGCACGGAACCTCTTTCGTCGTTGCGCTGTGCTGCGACGGTTGGGCGAACCGTGTCCGGGGGAACGGTGGTCTGGAGCACTAGGGAAGCCCCGGGACGGGCTTCTGGCGGACCACGGCAGGCGAGTACCGTGACGTTCGTTAGGAAGTTAACTAACGAAGTACAGTGCGTCAAGAGTCATCGCGAACTCGGTCGCGGGGACCGTTTTCCGGGCCCGCGTGACGTCAGGACATCCCATCGCCGCATCCCACGGACACCCACCGGGAACGCGGCCTGTGAACTGGGGGAAGTGTGGAACACGTCGTGGCGCAGGCGTCTCGGCTGACCGAGAGCGCGAGTGCGGTGTTCGCGGTGCTGGCGAGAGCCGGCAGCGCGACCCGGCCGCAGCTCGCGACCCTGGCCCGCCTGTCCAAGCCGACGGTGTCCTCCGCCGTCGTGGAGCTGGAGAGCGTCGGGCTCGCCGCCCACTCCGGCACCGCTTCCGGCGGCACGGGCCGCAACGCGGCCGTATACCGTCTCGGCCCGGCCGCCGGCGCCGTACTCGCCGTCGACCTCGGCCCCGCCCTCACCCGGGTGCGCGGCTGCGCCCTCGACGGCACCCTGCTGGCGGAGGCCAGCAGATCCCGGGAGGACGCCGCCGGCGCCGTGCGCGAGGCCCTCGACGCGCTGCCCGCCGACACCCCGCTGCGCTCGGTCGTCGTCGCCGTCGGTGACGTCCTGGCGCGGAACCGGGCGGGCGCCGGAATGCGCCCCGCGACCGCCAAAGCCGGCCCGGTGTTCGACGCCATGACGGTCGCCCTGCCGCCGGGCGTGCCGGTCCACCTGGAGAACAACGTCAACTGCGCCGCCCTCGCCGAACTGCACGAGGGCGCCGCCCGGGGCCGCACCACCTTCGGCTATCTGCGCATCGGCGTCGGTATCGGCCTCGGCATCGTCGTCGGCGGCCATGTGCTGCGCGGCGCGAACGGCGCGGCCGGTGAGCTGGCCCGGCTGCCCTACCCGTGGGACGACGCCGTGGAACCGCGCCGTGAGGCCCTGGAGGAGTACGTCGGAGCGCGCTCGCTGCTGCGCCGGGCCGCCGCTGCCTGGCGGGACACCGACGGGCCGTGCCCCGCGACCGCGGACCAGCTCTTCGCCCTCGCCGGGCAGGGGCAGGCCACGGCGGGTGCGCTGGTCCGCCGGCACGCCGCCGACGTGGGCAGACTCGCCGCCGCCGTGGCCGCCGTACTGGATCCCGGACTGATCGTCCTGGGCGGCAGCACGGGCACGGACCCGCAGCTCCTGCCCGGTGTGCGGACCGAGCTGGGGCGGCTGAGCTGGCCCACCGAGGTGGTCAGCAGCACGGTCGGTGATCTCGGCACCGTGGTGGGCGCCGCCCGGCTCGCGGTCGCCAGAGGAGTCCAAACCGTGACCGATGGTGCGGGGGCGAAGGATTGACGGCCTCCGACTTGGTCTGCCAATGTCCGGACAAGCGCTTTCTAAGTCGGTCGGGACGCCGACTTGGGGTGAGCCTTCTCAGCCCGTACGTGACGTACGGCAACCGCACGAGGGTGTGCTTGTGCGGTGACGGCCATGACGGCCGGGGATCTCGCCCCGCGTGGACGCAGCGGCCGGGCGAGGCCGCGCCCCCGGAAAGCGACTTTTCCTGCAAAATGCACCCGTGCCGCCTCAGCCGGCGCCGTGCTCCGTCCCCTACGACGAAAAAGGGATCGAAGATGACCACTGTGGGTGTGCGGCGCTCCAGCCGACTCGGCCGCGGCGGCATGCGCCGCCTGGTTCCCCTCGCTGCCGTCGCTGTGTCAGGTGCCCTGCTGCTCTCGGCCTGCGGGTCGGGGTCCGGCTCGGGCGGTAACGCGAAGTCGCTGACGTTCTGGATCTCCACGGTTCCGGGGCAGGACGCGGGCTGGAAGAAGCTGGTCGCGCAGTACAAGAAGGAAACCGGCGTCAGCGTCAAGCTCGTCAACATCCCCTACGACGGGTACACGACGAAGCTGCACAACGCCGCGCAGGCGAACTCCCTGCCCGACGTGGCGGACGTGCCCGCGCTGGACCCGATCTGGTCGAGCAAGCTGATCGACCTCAAGTCCATCGCGAACGACAAGAGCTACAACATCAACTCCAACTTCCTCGCGAAGGACTCGTCGGGGAAGGTGCTGGCCATCCCCTCGGACGTCACCGCGTCCGGCCTGTTCATCAACAAGTCGCTGTTCGAGAAGGCCGGCGTCGCCGTCCCCGCCTCGCCCGCGAAGACCTGGACCTGGACCGAGTTCATCGCGGCCGCCGACAAGGTCCGCGAGAAGACCGGCGCCAAGTACTCCCTGACCTTCGACCAGTCGCCGTCCCGGCTCCGCGCCATGGTGTACGAGATGGGCGGCAAGTACGTCCACGCGGACTCCTCCGGCAAGTTCTCGGTGGACGCCGCGACCAAGAAGGCCGTGAACTACTTCGTCGGACTGAACGACGACAAGACCATGCCGAAGTCGGTGTGGACCAGCGGCGCCGACCCGTCGGCCATGTTCCAGAGCGGTGACGTGGTCGCCTACTGGTCCGGTGTGTGGCAGGTTCCCGCCTTCGCGGACAGCATCAAGAAGTTCGAGTGGGCGAGCGTCCCGACCCCCGCCCAGCCGGTGCAGGCCAGTGACGTCAACAGCGGCGGCATGATGGTCGGCTTCAACAACAACGGTGCCGCGGCCACCGCCGCGCAGAAGTTCATGTCCTGGGTGTACGAGCCGAAGAACTACACCGAGCTGGTCGAGACCTCCGGATTCCTGCCGGTCGAGAGCGGTCTGAGCCCGAAGTACCCCTTCAAGTCGGCGGCGGCGCAGGCGGCGTTCAAGCTGTACAACGAGGAGATCCCGCTCTACGCCCCGATCTCGGGCTACTTCAACGGCGCGCAGACGAACTGGGTGCTGAAGGGCAAGAGCCTCACCGAGGACCCGACCAAGACGGAGCTCGGCAAGGCGATCAACGGCCAGCAGTCGGCCGACAAGGCCCTTCAGAACATCGTGGACGGCTACAACACGGCGGTCGGCGGCTGATCGTGGACCAGAGGGCCGGGCGGCGGGCTCACCGCCGCCCCGCCCTGGTCGCCCACGTGATGCCGGGCTCATGACGTGAGCCCACAGCGATCCAATCCACCAGCACGGAAGTCAGGAAGATGACAAAAAGCGCCGCGGACGTGTCCGTGAGGCCGCCCAGGAAACGACGAAGCACCTACACCCTCGCGCCGCTCGTCCTCATCGCGGCCAACGTCGTGCTCTTCGCGTTGTTCTTCGTGTGGCCGGCGGTGATCGGGCTCGTCTACTCGTTCACGAACTACACGGGTGTGGGGGCGTTCCAGTTCATCGGGCTGGACAACTACCAGAACCTGTTCGGGGACTCCACGTTCTACGACGCGCTGTTCCGGACGCTGCTGTACGCCGTGCTCGTCGTCCCGCTGAACTTCGTGCTGTCGCTGTTCATCGCCAACCTGGTGGTGAGCAAGCAGGCCAAGGGCGCGTCGGTCGCCCGTGTCGTCTTCTTCATCCCGTGGCTCATCTCGCCCATCGTCGTAGGCGTCCTGTGGCGGTGGCTGTTCGGTGAGAACTTCGGACTGATCAACTACGTCATCGAGAAGCTCGGCGGGCACGCGATCGCGTGGCAGTCGAACGCGGACCTGTCGCTGGGCGTCGTGGTGATGGCGGGTGCCTGGTGGGGCACGGCCTTCTCGATGCTGCTGTTCATCGCGGCGATCAAGAACGTGCCGGTGTCGTACTACGAGGCGGCCTCGCTCGACGGTGCCGGCCCCTGGCGCCAGTTCAGGAGCATCACGCTGCCGAGCATCGCGCCCACCTCCTTCATCGTCATCCTGCTCAACACGATCAACGCGATGAAGGAATACCCGCTGTTCGTCTCCCTCAACAACGGCGGACCCGGCACCTCGAACAACCTGCTCGTCCAGTACATCTATCAAACCGGCTTCAACCGGGGCCAGATCGGCTACGCGAGCGCCGCGTCGTTCGTGCTCATGCTCATCCTGATGGCCGTCGCGATCATCCAGCTGATCGTCAACCGGCGGGTGGAGAACCGATGACAACCACAGACACGCCGCGTCCGGTCGAGGGCAAATCCGTCCGGACCCTTTCCAAGAGGCAGCGGCGCAACGTGCGCGACGGTGGGCTCCGGCGCGCGGTACCCGCGACGACACTGCTGTGGATCCTGGCGGCCCTCTACGGGCTGCCGGTGCTGTGGTTCGTCCTCAGCTCCTTCAAGCCGGCGGGAGACCTGTTCTCCCTCCCGCTGACGGTGCTTCCGCACAACCCCACCGTGTCGGGTTACAAGGCGGCGTGGGACAGCGCCAACTTCTCCCAGTACTTCATCAACACGGCCATCGTGTGCGTGATCACGACGATCCTCACGGTGGGGGTCAGCTGCTGCACCGGGTACGCGCTGGCCAAGTACAACAACAGGTGGCTCAAGTTCTTCTTCATCTGCATCCTGGCCACCACGATGCTGCCGTCCGAGGTCATGCTCGCCCCCGAGTTCCTGGTGGTCCGCGACCTCGGCCTCTACAACACGTTCGGCGGCATCATCCTCCCGGCCGTGCTCACCGCGACCGGCTGCTTCATGTTCCGCCAGTTCTTCCTGACGGTCCCCGACGAACTCGTCGAGGCCGCCCGCATCGACGGCGCGCGTGAACTGTCGATCTTCCTGCGGATCATGGTGCCGATCTCCCGGCCCATCATGCTGACCCTCGCCATCCTGTCCTTCCAGTGGCGGTGGAACGACTACATCTGGCCGCTGCTGATGCTGAACGACCCCAACAAGTTCACCGTGCAGATCGGCATCCAGAGCCTCGTCGGGGCGCAGAACATCAACTGGTCGGTGCTGCTCGGCGGTTCGGTCATCTCGATGATCCCGCTGATCCTCATCTTCCTGGTCTTCCAGCGGTACGTCATGAGCGCCGACATCAACGCCGGACTGAAGGACTGACCTTGCCCACCCCGCTCGACCACGATTTCGTCCGCGCGGCGGCCGGAGCCGCCGACCGGACGGCCGCCCCGCTGGCGGCCGGCCCCGACGAGGAACCCGCCGGTGTGCCGCACCGTGGTCTGGCGCGCCGGGTGAAGACCCTCATCGCGGCATACCGTTCCCCGGACTCGGCACTGCACGGCAGCGGACAGGCGGTCGCCGCCGCGACGACCCACCTCCGCGCCCTGCGGGCCGTTCAGACGCCCTCCGGTCTCTTCGCGGGCGGAGACAACGTCCAGTCACCGCCCGACTCCGCGTTCACCGTCAACGACGTGTGCGACGCGTACGTCCTCGCCGCCGACGCGGGACCGGAACTGGGCGAGGTGACGGCCGTGCTCGCCGAGATCGCCGGCGCCGCCACCGCCAGTCTCCTGACCGGTGGCGTGCACACCCCGAACCACCGCTGGGAACTGAGCGCGGCACTGGCCCGGCTGCACCGGTCGTTCCCCGACGACCGGCTGCTCGACCGCGTGGAGGAGTGGCTCGCGGAGGGCGTCGACATCGACGCGGAGGGCCTGTACTCGGAGCGGAGCGCCGTCTACGCATCCCACGTCTCCAACCCCTCGCTCCTGCTGCTGGCCGACGTCCTCGGCCGCCCCGGCCTGCGGGACGCCGTCGAACGCAACCTCACCGCGACCCTGGACCTCATCAGACCGGACGGCACGGTGGAGACCCTCCACTCGCGCCGCCAGGACCAGAAGCTTTCGTTCCCGCTGTGGCCCTACCTGCCGCACTACCGGCTGCTCGCGATCCGCACCGGCCGGGGCGACTTCGCCCGCGCGGCCCGCCTGGCGGCCGTCGGCGGCATCGACGACCCCGACTTGCTCGCCGGGACCATCCTCACCCCCGACCTGTGCCGCGAGCTGCCGGCACCGACGCCGGAACCCCTTCCCCGCGACCGCTACATCACCACGGCACGCCTCGCCTCACGCGCCTCCGCCACCGCGCACAGCGTCCTGTACGGCGGCTCCGACGTGCCCGAGCACCGGCGCATCCGCTCGGGCCTCGCCTGCAACCCCACCTTCCTGCGCCTGTTCGCCGGTGCCGCCGTCCTCGACGCGGTCCGCCTCTCGCGGGTGTTCTTCGACCTGGGCCCGTTCCGTGCCGCCGACATGGAACAGCTTGCCGACAACCGGTACCGGCTCACCCAAACCCTCACGACCGCCTACTACCAGCCGCTCCCGAAGGACCGGAGGCGCGACGACGGCGCCTATCGCCTGGTGGACGAGGGCCGCTTCTCCGCGGCGATGGCCTTCCCCGACCGCCCTCAGGACGAGGTCTCCCACACGACCCGGGTCGAGGTCGACCTGCGGGACGACGGGGCCGACCTGCGGATCGACATCAGCGGCCCATCGGTGCCCTGGGCTCTCGAACTGACCTTCCGGCCGGGCGGCGAGCCGCAGGGCGCTGTACCGCTCGGCGACGGACGCTGGTGCCTGACGACCGGGCCGATGACCTACCGCGTCGGCGACGACGAGATCCGCGTAGAGGCCACCGTCGAGGCGGGCGAACCCCTCGCCGGGCCCGACCGGACCGACGTACTACGGTACGACCCGGGGCAGGACTACACGGTGGTGGGCGGCACCGACGCGACGACCGGCCACCGCGTCTACATCGGTGGAATCGGCCCCCAGACACTGAGCGTCGCACTCCGCGCCCGCCGCCCCGCACCCGTCTCCTGACCCCGACGACCCACACCATGGCCACCTCAGGCATGAAGGGCTGAACCACCCGTGCACCTCCTCCACCAGCGCGGCCCGCTGCACGACCTCCCGGACACCCAGGAGGCCTACGACGCGGTCCTCGCCGACGTCGTCGAGCAGGCCCTGCGCCGCATCACACCGGACGGCAACCTCGAACACCCCGACTGCCACGACGACATCGGGGACACCTCGCTCGGGATCACGTCACTGTTGGCCCTGGCCAACCAGCGCACCCAAGATCCGCGCCTGTCGGAAGCGGTCCTGCGAAGCCTCCGCTTTCACCTCCGTGAGCGGGTGTTCACGGAGGACAACCCCGGCTACCCGAACCTGAAGGTGCGTAACTCCGGGCTCCCGTACGCCCGTTACGTTCTCGAAGCGGGCGCGCACCCGATCGGGGACTGGCCGAGCACGGTGTGGGCGCTGCTTCAACTGGTCAATGTCGTCGAGGTGGGCGACCGGGTCCTGGACGATGAACTCCGGTATGAACTGGGCGAGTTGGCGCTCGGCTACTGGCGTTGGCTGACCGAGGCCACCTTCTTCAATCCGCAGGAGGCCGGAAACCAGGCCATCGGATGTGTCGTGGGCGGTCTGATGCTTGCGCGTCAGCTTCCCGGGGGTGAGGGGAAGGAGGTTCGCGAGCGCGCCCTGAGCCTGTACCGCGACGAGATCCGCGCCCACCGCGTGCGCGACCGCGGCGCCCTCCTCCCGCCCGAGCACGGCGGCGCGTACGACAACAACTACGGCCCGATCTCCCTGTCGTTCCTCGCGCAGGCCCACATCGTCAGCGGCGAGGACGTCTTCGCCGAGGACGGGGAGGCGCTGGCCCGCTACATCGACGCCCGCCTCACCAACGGCGGCTTCGACAACGGCGGTCCGCGCTACAGCGAGCAGCACTCCGCCTTCGAATCGGTCCTCGGCCTGCGCTACTTCGGCAGCCGTATCGGCTCGGACATCGGCCGCTACCGGGGCGACAGCCGCTGGGCCCGGCACGCGGTCAAGCCGGACGGGCGAGTGGACGGACACTTCGCGTGGATGCTGGTCTGGCAGATCCAGGACAGCACACGCTGGCACCGCACACCGGCGACGGGGACGGTCCGCCACCAACTCCGCGCGGGAGCCGTCTCGGTGGCCTTCGACAGCAAGATGACCCCGTCACTGATCGAGGCGGACGGCACCTACTACCTGCCCGCGGCCGTGAACCGCCAGCACGGCTTCGGCCCGGTGCTCGACGGTTTCCTGTTCTGCCGCCCGATGGGCGAGGTACGCGTCCGGGACGTCCGCGCCGAGGGGCTGACCGCCAAGCTGGTCACCAAGCCGGTCGTCGGCCGCGACCACGTCCTGCGGCACATCCAGTCCCTCTACGTCACCGACGGCACCACCCTGTGGACGACGGTGGCCGTCGAACGGCTGGACGGAGAACCGTACTTGCTGGCCGGGCTGCCGTACGCGGCGGACGAGGGCGACCGGGTGCGCAGGACGGCGGAGGGCGAGGTCGCGGCCGCGGGCGCCCTGCGCCTCACCCACCCGACCGGCCAGGGCGCCGACCGCTTCGACGCCCGCTCCGAACTCACCCAGCAGGAGGCGGCGTTCGACCTCGCCGCAGACCCGCGCGGCTACGGCAACCCCGACGAGGGCTGGGGTCACCTGGTCACGTCCACCGCACTGGAGGCGGACCCGGCACCGGGCGCGCCGGAGAACCTGCACGTGTTCGCCGTACGGTACGGGCCCGGGGAAGGGGAGTTCACGCCCGCCTTCGAGACCGGCGAGGACGGTCGCACCCTCACCGTCCGCACCGAGGCGTTCACCGCGGTGATCGGCGACCCGGCGGGCGATGCCGACGCCGAGCCGGAGCTGACCCTGCGGGCCTGAGGGTCCTCTCAACTGCCTGCCCGCGCCGCCGAGTTCTGCTCCGGCGCGGGCAGTGCGCCGACCGGCACGACCAGGTCCGCCCGGTCCCGGGTCGCCGCCACCAGGTCGGCGTTGCGCTGGTCGGTGCCCAACACCCAGGCCACGGCGGTCCCGTGGTCCTTGCCGAACTCCTCGTGCCGGGCGACGAGCCGGCGGACACGTTCGTCCTCGTCGACCTCGCAGAACCACACCTCGTCCAGGCACGGTCGTACCCGCGACCATGAACCCGCCTCCAGCAGAAGGTAGTTGCCCTCCGTCACGATGAGCCGGGCCGTGGGCGGTACCGGGATCGCGCCGGCGACGGGCTGTTCCAGCACGCGCTCGAAGGCCGGCGCGTACACCACCTCGTCGGGCTCCTCGCGCAGCCTCCGCAGCAGTGCCGCGTAGCCGCCCGCGTCGAAGGTGTCGGGCGCGCCCTTGCGGTCGCGGCGGCCGAGGCGGTCGAGTTCGACGTCGGCGAGATGGAAGCCGTCCATGGGGACGTGCGCGACCCATGGTTCCGCGCCGCTCTCGTTCAACGTCCGCACCAGGCGCTCGGCGAGGGTCGTCTTGCCCGCGCCGGGGCTGCCGGCGATACCGAGGACGGCACGCCGGCCGGGGGCGGCGAGCGCGGTGGCACGGGTGAGGAGGTCGTCGAAAGTCAGCGGCACACGGAGAGTGTGCCATCCGTCTCGGTTGCCCGGCCGGGGCGATGATGTGCGGAAGATCGGGGAGTCGACCCGGCAGAGAGACCATGGAGTGGGGGACAGGAACAGGAGCCGTCCATGACCGACGACGCGACACAGATCCGCGCCCTGATCACCGGCTGGGCCGAGGCCGTCCACCGCGGCGACCTCGAGGGCGTCATGGCGGACCACACCGAGGACCTCGTCATGTACGACGTCCCGCCGCCCCACGCGGGCATCCACGGCCTCGCCGCCTACCGCGCCACCTGGCCGCCGTTCTTCGACTGGCAGGCCCAGGGCGCCTGCTTCGACATCGACTCCCTCGACATCACGGCCGGCACGGATGTCGCCTACGCCCATGCCCTGCTCCGGTGCGGCACCCCCGAGGAGTTCGCCGCATACCCGGCCCTGCGACTGCGGCTCACCTTCGGCCTGCGCAAGGAGCGGGGCCGGTGGCTGGTCGCGCACGAACACCATTCGTTCCCGCACGACTGACACGACTGACGTACGTCTGATGTCGAAAGGGCGCTCAGGTCGACTTGCTGATCAGCTCGTCGGCGACCCAGCGCGCGACATCGGCGGGATAAGGGGAGGACAGTCCGAGCACGATGTGGTGGAAGCCCGCGTCGATCGCCTCGCGGATCGCGTGCCGGGTGGTGTCGGGCCTGTCGTAGGAGGCGGACAGATGGATGGAGCGGGTGATCGAGGCGGGATCGCGGCCGATTTCGGCGCAGTAGCGGTCGAGGAGTGCGCCGCGGTTGGTGGCGTCCTCGATGTTGCCGCCGGGGATGTTCCACAGATCGGCGTGCTCGGCGACCACGCGCAGCGTCGCGGATGAGCGTCCGCCGATGAGGATCGGCGGGTGCGGGCGCTGGACGGGCTTGGGGTTGCCGAACGCTCCGGTGAGATGGTGGTGGGTGCCGTGGAAGTCGAACGGTTTCTCCTCGGTCCACAACCGCCGGATCACCGTGCAGGCCTCGGCGAGGCTTGCCACGGCGTGCGCGGAGTCGTGGAAGGGGAGGCCGTGCGCCTCGTACTCCCGCCTGGCCAGCGGGTGATCGGGGCGTGAGCCGACGCCGATGCCGAAGTCGAGCCGTCCGCCGGAGACGATGTCGACGGTCGTGGCGATCTTGGCCAGCATCGCGGGCGGCCGGAAGCGGTTGCTCGTCACCATCACGCCGAGCCGCAGTCGCCGGGTCTGCGCGGCGAGGGCCGAGAGCAGCGTCCAGCCCTCGAAGGCCGGGCCGTCCGGGTCGCCGCCGATGGGCATGAGGTGATCGAAGAGCCAGGCGTGCTCGATCTCCGGGACGGTGTCGGCTTCCTGCCAGACGCGGAGGAGGTCGGGGTACTCGACCTGCATGGGGGCGGTCATGATTCCGAAGCTGGGGCGGGGTGTTTGGGGCATGGGCCTTCCGTCCTTCGGTAACGCGTGGTGGCAGGCATGGCTTGGTCGTCCGGCTTCCGCTCTGGCATCATGAGCAAGCGGAACGATGTTCCGGAAAACGATACGGAACGACGTTCCGCTTATCAAGCCCCCGTGTGTCGAGCAAGTTCTAGTGGTGGAGGAAGCTGCGCGGTGAGCGACAACGAGGCAGAAGCGGGCGGCGCGGTCCAGCCCAAGCGGGCCGACGCCCGGCGCAACAAGGAGACCCTCCTCGACGCCGCCGCCAAGGTCTTCGTCGCGTCCGGTGTCGACGCGCCGGTGCGCGACATCGCGCGCGAGGCGGGGGTCGGGCTCGGCACGATCTACCGGCACTTCCCGACGCGCGCGGATCTCGTCATCGCCGTCTACCGGCACCAGGTCGAGGCCTGCGCCGAAGCCGGTCCGGCGCTGCTGGCGAGCGGTGCCACGCCGTACGCCGCGCTGCGGGAGTGGATCAATCTCTTCGTCGACTTTCTGGTCACCAAGCACGGGCTCGCCGCGGTGCTGCGGTCCGACACCGCCGGTTTCGAGGCGCTGCACACCTACTTCCTCGACCGCCTGCTGCCCGTGTGTGCCGAGCTGTTCGACGCGGCGGTCGCCGCCGGTGAGGTCCGGTCCGATCTGACCGCCTACGAGGTCATGCGCGGCGTCGGCAACCTCTGTGCCGGCGCGGAGGGCGACGACCGCTACGACGCGCTCCGCCTCGTCGACGTCCTCATCGCGGGCCTGCGCCTGCCGAACTGACGGAGCCGCCGGGCTCGTTCATGCGCTGGTGGTCGGCGCGTCACCTCTTGGTCATCCGGCGCTGAGACGTTCGCTCTGTCGGGAAAGTTGGCTATACAACTTGGCGAGAGAGTGGTGGGGATGTCACCGTCCGTAGAAGGTCCAGTAGAGGACTCGATAGAAGACCTGCCGCTCACCTGGCTGCGGGACAACTGCCCCTGCCCTCGGTGCCGCGACCCGCGCAACGGGCAGAAGCTGTTCCAGATCACCGAACTGCCCACAGACCTCGCGCTGGACGCCGTACGGCGGACCGTCGACGGTGTCGAGGTCGACTGGGCGCCCGACGGGCACCGGTCCGCGTACTCGGCGCAGTGGCTGACCGCCAACCGGCCTGAGGGCGGTGACGGTTCCGGGGACCGGCGTGGTGAGAACGGCAAGACCCTGTGGGCCGCCGCCGACCTGAACGGCCGTCTCCCTGAGGCGAGTTGGGCGGTGTACCTGGGCGATCCGCTGGTCAAGGCGCGGGTGCTGGAGTCGGTCCTCGGGCTCGGCTTCGCCCTGTTGCGTGACGTGCCGTGCCGCGAGGGGCAGGTGCTGGAGGTGGCGGAGACCTTCGGGTACGTCCGTGAGACCAACTACGGGCGGCTCTTCGACGTACGGGTCGAACCGGACCCCAACAACCTCGCTTTCACCGGCGCCAGGATCACCCCGCACACCGACAACCCGTACCGCGACCCGGTGCCCACGCTCCAACTGCTGCACTGTCTGTCCAACGCGGCGGCCGGCGGTGACTCCGGACTGGTGGACGGGTTCAAGGCCGCCGCGCTGCTGCGTGCCGAGGACCCGGAGGCGTTCGCCGTACTGACGCGCACGCCGGTGCCGTTTCAATTCAGTGACGCGCAGACCGTGTTGGCCGCCGACCGCCCGCTGATCGACGTGGACGGCCGCGGCCGGATCCGCGAGGTGCGCTTCAACAACCGTTCCATCGGCACCCTGTTGCTGCCCGCCGACGAACTGGAAGCCTTCTACCGGGCCTACCGCACCTTCGCCGAGATCACCCTGCGGCCCGAACTCCAGCTGGAGTTCCGGCTGTTGCCCGGCGACTGCCTGATCTTCGACAACGTCCGGCTCCTGCACGCGCGCACCGCCTTCGAGGAGAGCGGCGCCCGTCACCTCCAGGGCACCTACGCCGACCTCGACGCACTGGCCGGCACCTTGGCCGTCCTGCGTCGCGAACACGCCGTAGCCGCAACGGAGTTCGTGGACGAGCTGGCCGAACTCTTCGAAGGCGAGGGCGCGGGCGCCTACCTGGGGGAGGAGGTCACGATGGCGCAGCACATGCTCCAGGCGGCGGCGCGAGCAGAAGAGGCCGGTGCGTCCGACGCGTTGGTCGCCGCCGCGCTGTTGCACGACCTCGGCCACTTCCACGGGCCGGTCAGCGGTGAGGAGTTGATGGAGGGCACCGACAACCGGCACAGCCACACCGGGGCGGACCGGCTGGCCGAGTGGTTCGGTCCCGAGGTCACCGAGCCGGTCCGGCTGCACGTGGCGGCCAAGCGGTATCTGTGCGCGGTCGAACCGGGCTACTTCCGCCGGCTCTCCGCGGCGTCGGTGTACACGCTGGAGGTGCAGGGTGGTCCGATGTCTCCAGCGGAGGTCGCCGCGTACGAGGCGAATCCCTATGCGGCCGACGGGGTCGCGGTGCGCCGCTGGGACGACGAGGGCAAGGACCCCGAGGCGCGGACCCCGGACTTCGCGCACTTCCGGCCGCTGCTCACGGCCTTGCTGCGGAAGGACTGAACAGGGCCTGCCTATAAGGACTATGAGGACTGACTCAGGCGTCGTCGGCCGGGCGACGGGCCAGCGAGCCGGACGCGGCCGAGCTGTGCACGGTGAAGGCCACGGTCTCCGGAAGGTACCGGTCCTCGGACCATTCGACCGGTGTGCCCGCCGGATCGGTGCTGCACCGGCGTTCGCGCAGCAGCGGGTCGCCGGGCCGGCAGCCGAGCAGCCGGGCGTCCTCCTCGTCGGCCCGGCACAGGTCGATGGTGTGCTGGGCGTCCGCGATCAGCACGCCCGACTCCTCCAGTGCCACGGTGTGCGACACGGTGTCGGGCGGCAGCTCGGCGATCAACTCGCCCACGGCGGACGGGTATACGGTCCGCTCGATCATCACGGGTCGTCCCGAGAGGGTGCGCAGCCGCCGTACCTCGTAGATCTCAGCCCCTGCGGGCAGGCGCAGTCGGTCCCGTTCGGTCGCGTCGGCGGGGCGGGTCTCCACGGTGACGATCCGGGCGCCGGGTTCCTCGCCCGTGGAGCGGGCCCAGCGGGTGAAGCTGAGGAGTTCGCCGAAGCTCTGCGGGCGGGGCGTGCCGATCACGACCCGGCGGGTGCCGCGCCGGGAGGCGATCAGCCCCTCGGTGCGCAGCAGGGCCATCGCCTGGCGGACCGTGCCCCGGGAGACGCCGTACCGTTCGGCGAGTTCGCCCTCGGCGGGCAGTCGTCCGCCGGAGCCGTAGCGGCCCTCGCCGATCTCGCGGCCGAGGTCGGCCGCGACCTTCCGGTACATCGCCGGGGACTTCCCCGTGCCGGCCGGGCCGTCCGTCACCGCGCGCCTCTCCCCAGGTCCCGAGGCCGTCAGTCGTTCTCGGCGTTCTTCTTGTTCTTGATCCGCTCGGCTTCCTTGCGGACCTCGGCCTGGATGGCGCGCTCCTTCTCCAGCCACTCGGGGCCGTCCGTCTTCAGCGCCTCGATCTGCTCGGTGGTGAGGGGCTCGGTGACCCCGCCGCGGGCGAGACCGGCGATGGAGACGCCGAGCCTGGCCGCGACGACCGGGCGCGGGTGCGGGCCGTTGGCGCGCAGGTCACGCAGCCACTCGGGCGGACTGGCCTGCAACTCGTTCAGCTCGGCGCGGGAGACGTCACCCTTCTGGAACTCGGCGGGGGTGGCCTCTAGGTACACACCCAGCTTCTTCGCCGCCGTGGCAGGCTTCATGGTCTGGGTGGTCTGGTGCGACTTCATACCGTCAAGAGTATCGACCGCGTTCGAGACCTCCGACCACGGCGGGTAACCTTGCGGGGTGACAGGCTCGGAAGCATCCCCCACGTTCCGGCTCGCGTACGTCCCCGGGGTGACGCCCGCCAAGTGGGTGCGGATCTGGAACGAGCGCCGGCCCGACGTCTCCCTCGTCCTCGTACCGGTACCGGCCGCCGAGGCAGCCGATGTGCTGCGGCGCGGCGATGCCGACGCCGGACTCGTACGGCTGCCGGTCGACCGTGAGGTCCTCAGCGCGATCCCCCTCTACACCGAGGCGACCGTGGTCGTAGCCCCGAAGGACCACGTCGTGACGGCGGCCGAAGAGGTGTCCCTCGACGAACTCGCCGACGAGGTCGTCCTCCACCCCCTCGACGACGTCCTCGACTGGGAACAGCCGCCGGGGGAGCCCGCGTTCGAGCGTCCGGCGACCACCGAGGACGCCATCGAACACGTGGCGTCGGGCATCGGCATCCTCTACGTCCCCCAGTCCCTGGCCCGGCTGCACCACCGCAGGGACCTCACCTACCGGACCGTCGTCGACGCCCCCCAGTCGGACGTCGCCCTGTCCTGGCCCGAGGACAAGACCACCGAACTGGTCGAGGACTTCATCGGCATCGTCCGCGGCCGCACGGTCAACAGCACCCGGGGTCGCACTCCGACGCCCGCCCAGCCGAAGACGAAGGCGAAGCGCGCCGAAACCCCCGCGCGCCGTAAGCCCGCCGCCGGAAAATCGACCGGCAAGGCCGGCAGGACCGCAAACACCGGCAAGAACCCTCGTGGCTCCTCCGGCGGTGCCAAGGGCACCAAGCGAGGCAAGCCCCGAGGCCGCTGACAGCCGACGTGGTCCGCTCAGGCAGACCTCGACGCCTTCGCCAGCTTGAGCACCCGCGTCAGCATCCGGAACGGATCGCCGGGCGCGCCGGGCGTGGGCAGCGCGCCAAGGGTGAGGACGGCTGCCGCGAGGGGCCGCAGGCGCGGTGCGGAGCCGTCTGCGACACCGTGATCCAACGGATGACGGCACTGTCGGTGAAGCTCAACGCGCGGACGGGCAGAGCGCGTTCGGCGCTCAGGATGGCGCGGGCCGGGGCCGACAGCGGCACCCGGGGAGGGAGAGACCTCGAACTTCATCCGGCGCCCCCGGCCAGCAGATCGCGCAAGGCCCTCTCCTCATCGGGACGCAGACCAGTGACGAACTGCTGGAGCGCGGCGATCGGATCGGGGCCGCGGTCCAGCGCCTCGTGCATCGCCTCGGCGGTCAACTCGGCCGCGTTCTTCGCCGGCCGGTAGGCGCCGCGCCGCCCGTCCGCGTCACGCAGGACGAGCCCCTTGTCGTAGAGCCGCTTGAGGATCGTGTGCACGGTGTTGTAGGCGAGAGGGCCGACGATCCCGGCCTGGATCTCGGCCGGAGTAAGCGGCCGGTCGGTCGCCCACAGCGAGGCGAGGACCTCGCTCTCCAGCTCACCGGCACTGCGCCGCGCCGCCCGGACCTGCGGGTCTCTGCCAGCCATGACGCTCACCTTACAGCGTGTAGGGCGCGACTTGCCTACCGTTGGCGCTCTGACCAGGCTCTTCTGCCTGGTCGGGGTCGATGAATGCGCCGGGGGCTTCCTGCTTCTACCTGGGAGTTCCCGGGGGTTCCGGTGGAGCGGTGGAAGTGTGCACGGGTTGTGCACTGAATCCGGGGAGGGGGCTGGGCGGTGGGCTCGATTAGTTCCGTCGCGGAGGAGAGTGAGGGCGAGGTCACCAGTCGTGGCTTTGACTCTGAAGTCTGGATCCGTCCTCTGTGTGCGGTGGTCGTGGCGGGGATGGCCGCCCATGCCTTCTACGTGCACCAGCGGGAGTTCGCCCGTCAGGGCGGAGCGGATGCGGTCAGTACCTCGTTGTTGTGGCCGCTGTCGGTTGACGGGCTGTTGCTCTTGGCGACAGTCGGACTGCCGAAGCCGTGGGGTTCGGGGACGCGACGGGAGCGGTGGACGCCGATCACTGCGGTGGCCCTCTTGTTGTTGCCGGTGGCGACGGCCCGGTGGTTCTTGAAGCGGTTGATGGTCCGCTCCATCTCGTTTGTGGCGTTTGCGGATCTCTCTGTGGAAGCCACTGAGTCGTCGGCCCTTGCCGCCGCGTCGCTTGCGGTGGGCTCGCTGGTCCTTCGGCTCGGGGATCGTGTGCTTGTTCCGGCGTCTTCGCAGATAGCGGCGGTTTCGGCGAGAGCTGTATGCGCTGTCGCCGCCGACGTGCCCAGGCCGGGTGTGCGGATGGCCGTTCCGGGGACGGGGAACGCGGATGCGTTCGAGAACTTCGATCCTCTGCGGAGTGTCACTGAACTGGCTGGGGGTTGCCAGGAGGGGCAGGGGTCGGCATCCGCCTTCCCCGGCGAGGTGAATTCAGCTGGTCAGGCAGCCTCGGCCCGGGATCCATACCAGTCGGGGTATTCCACCAGGCCATCCCGGTACGGAAATTCCAGACGCTCCCGTTGAAGATCATCCGGTCGTTCGGCCGCTTTTGGCCCCGCAACGACTCGGGCGGTAGCGGCAGGCCGAACTCCCCCTCGGTGTCGGACTGTTTACGGTGACGTACCGCCTGCCCATGATCCAACACGCGGGCTCACTTGACGGCAGGCTCTAGGTATGGCCGCCGCCATCGGGCCCGGTCAGGGTGATGTCGTCGGCGTAATACCTGCCCTGTGCGTACCAGCCGTGCACGTAGATGGTCGCGTTGGTCTGGGTCGGGCCTGTGGTGAAGGGGACGGTCAGCCGGGTGTAGGCAGAGGGGGAAGTGGTCCAGGTGGAGGTGCCGCCGTTCACGCCCAGGTAGACGTAGGAGCCGCGGACCCAGCCGCTGAGTGAGTAGGTGGTGTTCGGCCGTACCGCGACGGTCTGGCTGCACTGCGCGGTGTCGCTCGAACTCACCTTTCCCTGGAGGGCTTTGGAGCCCGCGTGGACGGGAGAGGCGACGATCGAGCCAGGGTTGCCGGCGCAGCTCCACGGCGAGACGCTGCCCGACTCGAAGCCGGGGTTGGTCAGGACGTCGGCTGCCCCGACTGCGCTCGGGGCAGCCGACGTTGGGGCGGCCGACGCACTCGTCGAGGGTGCGACCGGGGTGGCCTCGGTAGGGCCGGGGATCAGGAGGGAGCAGCCGAAGCCGGCGACGGCCGCCGCGGCGAGCGCGATCACCACGGCTGCCCGGCGCTGTCCGGGCCCCAGGCGCAGGCGGTCTACGGGGCGCGGCGGTCGGGCGTAGCCGTCGGGTACGGGGAGTTCCTCTGTCTCGCCGTCGGCCGGGGTATGTGGGACGGGTGCGGTCACGGTTGCGTGGTCGCGGTAGTCCTTGTCCTGGCGTATCTCGTCGAGTAGTTGGGCCAGTGCGTCGGTGCGGCGCGGGCGCAGCACGCGGATGGGCTCCAGCGCGGTGCGGTTGTCTGGTGCGTCGGAGGCAGGCGGTGTGGGCACGGTGCTCTCCTTCCGTCCCGTGGCAGAGACCGGAACTGTCTCTGCGGAATTCATACGCAGGGACAGCTCCGGAGGTTCAGCCGGCGGCACGCCCGGGGAAGCCGCGTTCGACGCTCATGAGGTCAAGGACAGCCTTACGTCGACCGTGTGTTGACGCGGGCCGGTCTGAAGTCCTCGGCTGCCACCGGCGTTTCGTTGATACCGCAACGGCCGTAACGCCTACAGCGTCACTTCCAAGGTCACTGACTTGGAAGTGAAACCGTTGCGCTCATAGAACCGGATCGCCTCGGTGTTGCTCGAATACGCCGTCACCTCCGCCAGGTGTGCTCCCTTTTCCTTCGCCCAGGCCCTGAACTCTTCGATCAGGCGCCCGCCGATCTGCCCTCGGCGATATGCGGGCTGCACATACATGCTCACCAGCGAAGTGACCCTCACCGGCTTCATCGCAGAGGCCTCGGCCACCACGCCCGTGAGGTGGCCCACGACCTCCCCGTCTCGTTCAGCAACGAGAAGTAACCGGTTGGGATCCTCCACACCGGCAGCGAAACGCTGAGGCCCGTGCTCGCGCGGCCAGTCGACGTTGATGCTCGGGTCACGGGTCCCGGCGTCCTCCGTGAACAAGGCACGACTGCAGGCCACAAGACCGTCGATATCCGCATGCTCTGCCTTGCGGACAATCACTTCAGGTCGTTGATCATTCATGGGCCCGGACACTATCGACTCCCACTGACAGCCTGCTCAGTACCTCAAGTGGTCCCAGCCCAAGCCAATCCCCGGGGCCACTTCACGGCTCTGGCGGCGATCACGGGGAGTCATCACGGTCGGTGATAGTCATGTTTGATCTGCCCGCCGGCCCAAGGCCGTTGCGCGACTCCTACCGCGCCCGGAACCGCGCTGACCACCCTCCTGCTCCCGCCGCCCGGCGTCGGCGACCAGCGGCTGCGCCTGGCCTTCACCGCGGCCGCGCTCGTCGTCGACGCCTCCCTCGTCGGGATCGACCCTGTCGGGCGCGATCGGCGGCCGCGGCGGGGGCCTGCGAATGCGCGCCGCTGGCAACCAGCTCGAGGTCCGCCTGGCTGAAACGGTGCACCGCCTGGACCTCGACAACCGGGACTCTTCGATCGACCGGGGCGAGGACGAAGAGGAGGACCTGGCGCGGATACTGATCGTCGCGGCCTGGTACCAGGTCCTCGCCCGCCCGCAACCCCTTCGGCTTCTCCTACACCCCGTTTGCCATCACCGCCCTGGAGGACCCCGGCTCCTTCACCTTCGCCCGGATCCTTCAGCTGCCGCACCGCGACATGGTCGCCGACGTCACCGTTCAGCTCCACCATGCTGCCCAGGGCTCCCTTCAGACCCTGCGCGCCCGCACCCGGCCCCAGGACTGCGTCGGTGGGGCGACGTTCGCCGGCGCCCGGATCAGCGCCGACGCGTACCTCGTCGTCGATGGGCTGCTGATCGACTTCAAGGGCGCCCGCCGGCCTCTCGCGGAGATGTCGCAGCGCACCGCCTGGCAGCTGACCGGCTACCCGCTCCTCGATACGGTCGACCGGTACCGAATCGACACCGTCGGCCTCTACCTGACCCGCTCCGGGGTCCGCGCCTCCTGGCCCGTCGACGACTACCTCGCCCTGCTGGGCGCCTGTCGCCGCGAACTCACCGAGTTGCGCGGGGTGTTCGCCGAACTGCTCGCCGGATGCCGGGTCCAGGCCAACGCTAGCTACTTTGCCACCGACGACGAGACCGAGCGTGTCCGGCAGCTGCTGCAGGCCTCGCCGTGCGGATCACCCGTCAGGCCGCCGCCGTGCGCAAGACGTAGACGATGCCGCCCAGCGCCACGCGGTCCGATATCGACAGTCGCCCGGGGTACCGGTGGCGTCGAGTCGGCCGAGCAGCAAGAAGGGGAGCGACGCGCTCCCAGAGGTCATCATGAACCAGGTCAGCGGACACGGGCGCGGAGTCTGCTGAGGGCTGTCGTCAGTCGCCAGCGGCGCCGTCA
This sequence comes from Streptomyces colwelliae, assembly GCF_048158785.1. Classification (NCBI taxonomy): domain Bacteria; kingdom Bacillati; phylum Actinomycetota; class Actinomycetes; order Kitasatosporales; family Streptomycetaceae; genus Streptomyces; species Streptomyces colwelliae. The sequence continues at coordinate 35,982 of NZ_JBLTJC010000013.1, forward strand.
AGAGCGGCGCGTCAAGTGATCGAGGATCTGTCGGACTCAGCGCCAGCCCCCGAGTCGCGGTTCCGCGTACTTGCCGAACAGCGGATCGTAGACGCCCCCGTCGTCGGTGGTCACCACGTAGTCAGGCTCGGTTCTTGAAACAGCTGCGTGCAGGCGGATGACCAGGTCAGGGACAGGAAAGTTACGTAGCGACAGAGCCGCAGTTACCCGAGTACGCTGTTTGGCAATCTCCGGATTGTCCCTGGCCAGATACCTCTCGACATGCTGGGCGGAAGCCTGCATGACCTCCAGATCGCCGCCGCCGGAGAATCCGAGGCAATCCCGCCACCCCAGCCCGACGATTTTTTCCAGTGCGCTCGACAGGTCGTGGGCGATCAGCCCGCCCGACCCTTCGGAGTCGGCGAACACTACTGCGCGCCGGCCGCCATCCTCGGCACAGAGGAAGTAGCTCCCGCCGGTGAAGTCCCCCGCGATCGGCTCCAGCTGCGCCCCCGAGGAAAGCCTCAGGCCATTACCCGACTCCTTCCGCGCGATGTCGAAATCGAAGGACGCTCGCAGCAGCCCGCGGATGTCCGGCTTGCTCTGGATGAGTTCGAGCAGATGATCGCTTGGGGCCATGACATCGACGATAGCCACGGCTGCTGACGGGCTGAGACCAGGCCCAACTCGCAGCCGACCATTCCTGACATCTACTCGGCAGCATTGCCCCAGCGGGTCATTCTGAAACGATGAGTAAGGCGATGGGCGGTGTCGTGTCCCGTATGCGCAGAGCGTTTTGGTCTCCTGGACTGTTCACGCAGACCAGAACCGGTCAGTGGGGGAGCGCGCTGTCGGACGATCGGGTGTCCCGCAGCCGCAGCCGCAGCCGCAGCCGCAGCCGCAGCCGCAGCCGCAGCCGCAGCCGCAGCCGCAGCCGCAGCCGCAGCCGCAGCCGCAGCCGCGGACGTCGTTCTGCCGGTCCGCCCGGTCCGCCCGGTCCGCCCGGTCCGTATGGACCTTGGGCTCCCGGCCCGTAGGACCACATCCGCCATCGGACGCGCGATGAACCATGGTTTCGGCCGGTCCGGCGGGCGCGACGGGATGGAGCCGATGCCGGAGCGGCGCTTCGACGACCGATTTCCCCTTCAGGGTGCAACGTTTGCTTTCGCCCGGTGAGCAGGACATCGCCTCTACCATCGCTCCGCCGAAGGCACGAACGAAGTACCTCGCCCCCGCCGGCCGCCCTGTGCGGACACCGCGGACGGCACACCGACGCGGCCCTTGACCGGCTTCAGCCTGGCGAGACTCCCTCATTACGCCCTCCGACGGCAGGACGCCCAGGACCGTGACCATGCAATCGGTACGCCCTCGTACCAACCGTCATTGATCGCCACGGTCTTCAACTGGACCGTGGCCGACGAACTCAGCCGGCTGCTGCCGCAGTGCGAGGTCACCTCGCCCGCGGACCTGGTCGCGCCCGCCCTGGCCGGGCCGTGCCTGGACCCCGCCATCATCGCGGTACAGCGGCACGGAGACCGGATCCGGGCGGTCCATCAGAACCACCAGAACATCCTCTGCGCAGAGGACTGGAGTCAACGGCCTCGAGCACGCTGCAGAACCCGGGCCGGCTGGGCACTACGTCAGCTGCGCCCTCACGATGCAGGCACACGACGGCTGATCGTTGGGATGCTTGCCGTTCTCGCCGTTCTGATCGGGGACTGGGTGTGGCTGGTCGGGTGCGGTCACCCCTCGGCGGAGGCGTTCTTCGACGCGGCGCGGGTTGTCGCGGGTGTCGGCCCTGCGGGCGCTCCCGCCGATGCCCAGGGGTACCAGGTGTTCGCCGGACTCGCGATGCTGAGCACCGTCGCCTTCACCGCGCTGTTCACCGCGGGAGTGGTGGACCGGATGCTCGGCCCGAAGCTGATCGGCCTGGTGGGGCCGCGGACCCTGCCCCGCTCGGGTCACGTCATCGTGGTCGGTGTGGGGCAGGTGGGCATGCGCTTCTGTGCGGAGCTGAGGAGTCGTGGAGTACCTGTCGTCGGCGTCGAACGCGACCCACAGGCAGCCGCAGCGCGACTCGTCCGCAACTCGGGCGTCCCGGTCATGACAGGCAACGGCGGTGACCGTCACGTACTGGAGCGGCTCCGGCTGCGCACCGCCCGTGCCCTTGCCGCGGTCGGTTCGGACGATCTCGACAACATAGCCGTCGCCATTGCCGCGCGCGGGGTCGCGGCCGACACACGCGTGCTGATCAGGGTGGGCGAACACGAAGCCATCGCCGAAACACGTTCCCTGCTGCCCATGGGAACCATCAGAGACGTCACCGGCATGGCGGCCGGCTACGTCGTCGCCCGCCTCCTGGGGCAGCCCGTGGCCGGCGTGGTCGCCCACCAGGACGGCGTCTTCCCGTAGAGCCCCGATGCACCTTCAGTCACGGCCCTGTCGGATCGGGCCCGCTGCGGGCATCTGACCGCCAACCCGTCGGAGGTGGCGGCGACGGTCTCGTAGATAGTCTTCCGGAAGGACTAGAACGATTAAGTATTCTGCCTGTAACCTGACGACCTAATCGATTTAGCGTTCCTTTCTCACGGCGGGACGTGGGATCAAGGGGGTTGCCACCGATGCCAACCATGCAAGACGTCGCCGTCAGGCGGCCGAGAACACCTGTGGGACTCGAAGGGCTGCCCCGGCCCGGACGATGCCTGGTCATGGGGATCCTGAACGTCACGCCTGACTCGTTCTCCGACGCGGGCCTGTACGCGGACACCCGATGTGCCATCGACCGGGGACTGGGACTCGCGGCTCAGGGCGCGGACATCGTGGACGTCGGCGGCGAGTCCACCCGCCCGGGGGCGCACCCCGTGGGTCTGGACGAGGAACTTGCCCGGACCCTGCCGGTCGTGCGTGAACTCGCCCGGGCCGGCGTGTGCACGAGCATCGACACCATGCACGCGCCCGTGGCCCGGGCTGCCGTCGAGGCGGGTGCTCGTCTGGTCAACGACGTGAGCGGCGGCCTGGCCGACCCGGCCATGGCGTCCACCGTCGCAGCGGCCGGCGTGCCGTACATAGCCATGCACTGGCGTGCGCCGAGCCGTGAGATGGACGACCATGCCGAGTACGGCGATGTCGTCGCCGATGTCGTCACCGAACTCGGCCGAGCCCTTTGGCGGTTGGCGGAAGGGGGAGTCGACCTGGCTCGCGTCGCCATCGATCCGGGGATCGGCTTCTCCAAGCGGCCCGAGCACGACTGGACGCTTCTGGCCCACCTGGGATCTCTCCGGCGACTGGGGTATCCGGTGCTCGTCGGTGCGTCGAGGAAGCGCTTCATCGGCGCTGCCCTCGCGGCCGGGGGTGCCGGCGAGGTGCCGCCGGCAGGGCGGGACGTGGCGTCGGCGGCGGTCTCCGCGCTCGCCGCCGTCGGGGGCGCGTTCTGTGTGCGTGTCCATGATGTCCGCGCCGGCCTCGATGCGGTGCGCATGGCGGCCGCCTACGGCGCGCACCTCGATCGAGAACCGTAAGGAATCCACCCGCTGGTACTCGCCCCGGGCGAGGCCGGTTTGCTAGCTTCACTAGATCGGTTTAGCGCCGCGAACTCCCTCCGATTTGCTGAGCGGGGGAACCCGTCGTCCAACTACTAGATCGATTTAGTTTCCATGGAACAGACCGCTGAGAGTCGCTACGAGCAAGGAGCCACCATGGCACTCCCCACCCTCCAGGACGGCATCGACAAGGCCGGTTCGCCGATGAAGCTGCTGTGGCAGCCCGGTGCCGAACCGTGGACCCCCGAAGTCGTCGAGCGTGAGTACTCCGGCTGGCGTCAGGAGCAGGCGGCCTGGCACGAGGGCGTGGCCCTCCTCAACCTCTCGCATCACATGTACGACATGTGGATCGAGGGCCCGGACGCCACGAAGGTGCTCGCCGAGCACGGGGTCAACAACTTCGAGAAGTTCGCGATCGGGCAGGCCAAGCAGTACGTGCCGGTCACCCGCACCGGCCACATCGTCACCGACGGGATCCTCGCCCGGGAGGGCGAGAACAAGTACCTCCTCAGCGGGATCCCGGCCGCGCAGCACTGGGTGCAGTACCACGCGGAGAAGGGCGGCTACGACGTCGGCTTCGTCACCGACCCGTCCTCCGCCTTCCGTCCGGGTGGCGGCGATCCCAAGCTGTTCCGGTACCAGATCCAGGGGCCGCTGGCGACGGAACTCGTCGAGCGGGTCTTCGGCGGGCCGTTGCCGGAGACGAAGTTCTTCCACTCCAGCGCGGTCTCCCTCGACGGCCGTCCCCTTCGCGCCCTGCGTCACGGCATGGCCGGCCAGGCCGGCTTCGAGTTCATCGGCCCGTGGGAGCACTCCGCGTACGTGCATGAGGCATTCCTCAAGGCCGGCGAGCCGCTCGGCCTGATCCAGGTCGGCGCCCTCGCGTACGCCACGCCCAGTGTGGAGAGCGGCTGGATTCCCTCGCCCGTCCCCGGCATCTACACCGACCCCGACCTGCTGGACTACCGCGGGTACCTGCCGCTGTTCGGCATCGAGGGCAAGCGTCCGCTGAACGGCAGCTACTTCTCCGAGGACATCGAGGACTACTACGTCTCCCCGTACGAGCTGGGCTACGGGAAGGTGATCCACTTCGGCCATGACTTCGTGGGGCGGGACGCCCTGAAGAAGGCCAAGGACGAGCCGCTCCGTACCAAGGTCACCCTCGTCCTCGACCCGGACGACGTCCGCACGGCCGTCGGACAGGGGGAGGACCCCGGCTTCGTCCTCTCCTACGCCCGTCACCGGGTGGAGACCGCCGCCGGTCTGGTCGGCGTGACGATGCAGAGCGCGTCGATCGACCCGGTGGGGGCGGTGCTGGCGCAGACCCTGATCGACTCCGAACACGCCGCGCCGGGCACCGAGGTGACGGTGGTCTGGGGCGAGCACCCCGGTTCCGGCACCGACCCTGAGGCCGACCTCGGCTTCCCCCGCATCCGGGCCACCGTCCAGACCTCCCCGTTCAACCAGCACGCGCGCACCCTCTACCGCCGCGACCGCTGACCTCACCGGACTGCACGGCACCGCTACGGCCCGGCCTGATGCTGACGCGACGTCATGTCGCCGGGCCGTCTCGGCGGTGCTGCGGGAGCCCCCATGACCGGCCCCCGCAGACGAGAAAGCGAGACGAAAGACGATGAATCCCGAGAGCACGGTACGAGCAGCGGTCGGTACGTCGTTGCTGGAGGACTTCTCCCTGGAGATGACGGGGAAAGACGTCCCCAAACTGGAGGAGGCCCGCGACAGCATCCCCGAGGGCACCCGGATCAATATCACCTTCCTCGGCAACGAGAACCTGGAGATGCGGTTGGAGGCGGCGCGGGCGGTCAAGCGGCTCGGGTTCGTTCCGGTGCCCCACATATCGGCCCGCCGCCTGGGGTCGCGCGCCGACTTCGAGCAGTTCCTGGCCGGCCTGCGCGACGACGGCACATCCGGCAACGTGTTCGTGGTCGGTGGGGATCCGGCGCAGCCCGAGGGCCCCTACTCCGATTCCCTGTCCCTGATCGGCACGGGGCTGTTGCAGGAGTACGGCGTCCGCCATGTAGGCATCAGCGGATATCCGGAAGGTCATCCCGAGATCGACGGCGGAGCACTCTGGTCCGCGTTGCAGGACAAGCACACGGCGCTCGTCACCCAGCCCCTGGAGGGCTGCGTCATCACGCAGTTCGGGTTCGACGTCGACCCGGTGCTCGCCTGGGTCGAACAGGTCCGCGGCCGGGGCATCGCGCTCCCGATCAGGATCGGAGTGCCCGGGCCCGCCGGAGTACGCCGGCTCATGTCGTACGCCGCCCGTTTCGGCGTCGGAACCAGCGCCTCGGTCGTCAAGAAATACGGATTCTCGCTGAGCAATCTCATGGGCACCGCAGGACCCGATCGCTTCCTGCGCGATCTCGCCACGGCCTACGACCCGGCCCGGCACGGCGACCTGAAGATCCACTTCTATACGTTCGGCGGGCTCAAGGCCACCTCCGACTGGGCCGCCCGCTTCCGGAAGGACAGCCTGGCATGACCCTCACGCAAGACGCTCCGGCCCGCACCGTCACGAGCAAACGACACGCCCAGCAGGCTTCGCTGATCGTGCAGGGCGCCGACGCCACGGGCATCGTCGCGGCCGTGACATCCGTCCTGAGCCGCCACGGCGCGAACATCGTCTCCCTCGACCAGTACTCCGACAACCCGCAGGGCGGCGCCTTCTTCCAGCGCACGGTCTTCGGCTTCGACGGGCTCCAGGCCGTGCTGCCCGCGCTGCGGACCGATCTGGACGAGCACCTGGTGGACGCGTTCGGGCTGAACTACACCCTGCGCGACCTGTCGGTGCCCAAGCGCGTCGCGATCTTCGCCTCGAAGTCCGATCACTGCCTGCTCGACCTGCTGTGGCGCCACCGGCAGGGGCAACTGCCCGTCACCGTCGCCATGGTGATCTCCAATCATCCGGACGTCGCCGAGGAGGTCCGCAGCTTCGGGATCCCCTTCTTCCACGTGCCCTGCCAGGGAGCGGACAAGTCCGCTGCCGAGGCTGAGCACGTGCGGCTGCTGAAGGGCAATGTGGACTTCGTCGTCCTGGCCCGCTACATGCAGATCCTCTCCGGCGGCTTCATCGAGCAGGTGGGCGTGCCGATCATCAACATCCACCACTCCTTCCTCCCCGCCTTCATCGGCGCCGGTCCGTACGCCAAGGCCAAGGAACGCGGTGTGAAACTGGTGGGAGCCACCGCCCACTACGTCACCCAGGACCTGGACGAGGGCCCGATCATCGAGCAGGACGTCGTGCGCGTCACCCATGCCCACTCGGCCACCGACCTCACGCGCCGGGGCGCCGACGTGGAACGGGCGGTGCTCTCCCGCGCCGTGCTGTGGCACGCCGAGGACCGGGTCATCCGCGACGGCAACCACACCATCGTCTTCGCCTGAAGGCGAGACGGCTCATCGATTCCCGTCGACAGGAAACCGCCCGTGGTGACCGCGGCAACGACCAGCTCGGCCTGGGCGCCGTACAGCCGTGGTCACCCCGACCACGAACAGCACGCCCCTGTCATCCGGGCGGATCGTTCACCATCACAAGAAGGCGGTTCGTCACCATGACAACCAGGATCGACGGCACCAGGATCGCTCGACGGATCCGTTCGCAGGTCGCCACGGAAGTCGCCGCGATCGCAGCTACCGGTTCAGGGAGAATCCCCGGATTGGCGACCGTCCTCGTCGGCGACGATCTGGCCAGCGCCGTGTACGTCGCGGCGAAACGGCGCGCCATCAAGGAAGCCGGCATGCGCGACTTCCACCGCCACCTGCCCCAACACGCGACGCACGACGATGTGGCCGCCGTAGTGGACGAACTGACCGCCGATCCGGAGGTCTCCGGCATCCTGCTCCAACTCCCCCTGCCCCGGCAGCTCGACGCGGCCACGCTGATCGACCGCATCCCCGTCGCCAAGGACGTCGACGGCCTCACCACCGCAAGCCTCGGACTCCTCGCCCGTGGGGAGCGGGGGTTGCGCCCCTGCACGCCCAGCGGTGTCATCGAACTGCTCGATGCCGAGAGCATTCCGCTCACGGGCGCGAGCGTCGCGGTGGTCGGCTGGGGAGAACTCGTCGGCAAGCCCTTGACCAGCCTGCTTCTGAGGCGCGGGGCAACTGTGTCAGTGGCGCACGAGTTCACCGTCGATCTCGCCGCGGTCACCCGTCGCGCCGACATCGTCGTGGTCGCCACCGGCGTACGCGGGCTCGTCGGACCCGAACACGTCAGGCCCGGTGCCGTCGTGATCGATGTCGGCATCCACCGGACGCCTTCGGGCCTGGCCGGCGACGTCCGCGCCGAAGAGCTCGACGGAATCGCCGGACGCATCACCCCCGTCCCGGGCGGTGTGGGCCCCATGACCATCGCCATGCTCCTGGTCAACACACTGCGAGCCGCCCAGTGGAGCTCCGGATGCGAGATCGCCGCGGCTTGAGATCCCGGCGGAGTTCGAGCTCGACGGGGGAGACGCTCGCGGCGAAGGAGGTTCGGAATGGTCCAGTTCCCTCCCGTGGCACTGCTCGGCGGACACCTCGCCACCGGTCTCGCGGACGTCACCGACGACCCTGCGGCGCTGGACTCCGAGGGCTTCTGGGCCGTGGCGGCGGACTTCGAGGGGCACCTGACGTGTGCCCGCTTCCACGATGTACGACCGATCGAGACCGGCCGTCTTCCTGCGGCGCCTTGGCGCGGTCCCCGTGCCGGCGAATGGACCTCCTCCCTCAGCCGTCCCGCCTACATGGACGGTGTGGCACGCATCCGCGAGCACATCGCCGCGGGTGAGGTCTACCAGGCCAACCTCTGCCGTGTGGTGTCGGCTCCCGTCGTACCGGAAGCCGATGTCGTGGCACTCTCCAGCCTGCTGGTGCGGCACAATCCCGCACCCTTCGCGGGCGTGATCCGCCTGCCGCGGCATGGTGTGGAGCTGGCCACCGCCTCGCCGGAACTCTTCCTGCGGCGCACCGGAAGGTACGTGGCGTCGGGCCCCATCAAGGGAACCGGCCGCACCGAGGCGGATCTGCTGGAGAAGGACTACGCGGAGAACGTGATGATCGTCGACCTGGTCCGCAACGACCTCGGCCGCGTGTGTGTCCCCGGCTCCGTGACGGTGCCCGACCTGTGCGCAGTGGAGAAGCATCCGGGGCTCGTGCACCTCGTGTCCATGGTGAGAGGGCGATTGCGCGAAGGTGTGGGCTGGCCCGAACTGCTGGCGGCCACGTTCCCACCCGGTTCGGTCACAGGAGCGCCCAAGAAGAGCGCCCTGGAGATCATCGAGGCGTTGGAGACCTCGCCCCGCGGTCCTTACTGCGGTGGCATCGGCTGGGTCGACGCCGACCGTGGACGCGGCGAACTGGCCGTAGGAATCCGCACTTTCTGGATCGACCGCGGTGAAGGGCTCCTGAAGTTCGGTACCGGGGCGGGCATCACCTGGGGTTCGGAACCCGAGCGGGAGTGGGAGGAGACCGAGCTGAAGGCACGTCGGCTGTTGGCCATAGCGATCGGCGGCCCGTAGGGGCTTCCGCGGTCCGGGTGAGTCGTGTCCTCCACTGGAGAGCTGAATCGATCTAGCACGTAGAGTGAACCCAACGTGCTGATGGCCGGCCACTTTCCGTGATGCCTGCTCGCGGGGCGTACAGCGTGCAAGGCCGACGAGGGGAGTGTGCGGGCATGGGCCGTTCGGGCCGAGTGACGTTGAGTGACGTGGCCAAGGCGTCCGGTGTGTCGCGGGCGACGGTGAGTTTCGTGCTGAACGACGACCCGCGCCAGACCATTTCCGCCGCCACCCGCGAGCGGGTGATGGAGGCCGCCCAGGATCTGGGGTACGTCCCGCACGGGATCGCCCGCGCACTGCGCGAGGGGTCTTCGCGCATCGTGGTGCTCAATGTCGACTGGGGCATGGAGGGCAACTTCTCCCGCAGTTATGTCCGGGGCCTCGACGAGGAGTTGGCCGAACACGACCACATCCTTCTGGTGCGGCACGGGCACTCGATCCCGGAGGCAACGCAGAAGGTTCTGGACACCATCGTGCCGCGGGCGGTGCTGCGGCTCGGCGAGGTCTACATGCAGGGACGCGCACCGAGCGAGGAGGACTGGGAGAGCGGATTCGCCGCCAACGCCGCGTTGCAGATCGCATATCTCGCCGACCGGGGGCACACCCGGATCGCCCTGGCGATGCCCGACCACGACTTTCCGCTGACCGATGCCCGGCTCGGCTTCGCCCAGGAGGCCGCCCGGCGTCGGGGGCTTCCGCCCCTGGAACGTTTCGTCGTACCGAGGCCGCGGGAAGCCGGCGCGGCCGCCATCCAGATGTTCCTGTCAGCCCACGCCGACGTGACCGCCCTGGCGGCCTTCGACGACGACATCGCGTTGCGCAGTCTTACGGCTCTGCGGGATCTCGGAGTGCGGGTACCCGAGAAGGTGGCGGTGATCGGCTTCGACGAGACCGAGCACGGCTCGCTGACCACACCCGCCCTCACCACCGTGCACATCGACGCCGAAGTCCTGGGGAGGATCGCCGCCCGCAATGTCCTGGGAATCGACACCGGAGGGCTGGCGCCCGTGCCGGGGTGGATCGTGGCGCGGGGGTCTGTGTGACCGCTTCACACCCGTAACCAGGGCGTCGCCGGAGTGGCGATCGTCGGCGTCGCCCCGTGTCGATGAGCGGTCCGCCGTCGCTCACGAGGTGGTACGGACGACCGGCCACATCCCCGCATACGTCTGATCCTCGCCTTCCAGCGTGACGAGCAGCTTTCGCAGCTGTCCGATGATCTCGTCCTTGCCTCCGTCGCCCAGGATCCCGGCGAGTGCGCTGTCGATCGCGGCGATGCGCGCCCGGCCGTCCGCGACGCCGGCGAGGCCCGCTTCGGTGAGTTCGTGGAGGATGACGCGCTTGTGCACCGGGTGGGGCAGCCGGCGGACCCACCCGACGCGTTCGAGCTGCGCGAGGGCCGTCGTCGCGCTCTGCGGCGTGATGTGAAAGAGCCGTGACAGGTCCGAGGCGGACATCAGGCCGAGTTCGTCGAGGTGAACGGCGAGGCCCAACTGGGTCACCGTGACGTCGAGTTCGTCGAGTGCGCTCTGAAGACGGCTGTGTACGGCCTGCTGCGTTCGCCACAGGACGTGGGGAAGGCCGTCCTGCCATGCGGGACCAGTGCTGTCCTTCGCCGAAGACATCGTCACCCTCCGTTTGTGCGGAGCACCAGTATCCGCCGAGGCTCATTGTTTCAGACATCTTCAAACTTTACAGGTGTCTGTTATACGGTTTCGGGGCGCAGCAGCGAGGCTGCGCACCGGTGACCGAGAGGAATCCCATGCCGAGTCTCGAAGAAGAGATCAACAAGGCTGGAGGAGCGCTCGCCCTGCTTCGTCAGGGGCGCTCCGGGGCGTACCCGTTCCCGATCAAGTCGGAGTTCAGCAACTGGCGCGACGAGCAGGAGGCATGGCGCAACAGCGCCGCGCTGATGGACCTGTCGCACCACATGACGGACCTCGTCGTACAGGGGCCCGACACGTACAGGCTGCTCGAACACCTCGGGGCGAACAGCTTCCAGGGCTTCGGCCCCGGCAGTGCCAAGCAGCTCATCACGGTCCGTCCCGACGGCTACATGATCGGTGACTGCATCCTGTTCTGCGTCGGCGACCGCCACGTCCGGATCGTCGGCCGGCCGCCGGCCCTCAACTGGGTCCAGTTCAACGCGGCCACCGGCGACTGGGACGTCACCGTCCGCCGGGACGAGCGCACCGTGAACAACCCGAAGGGCCGGGACCTGTTCCGGCTCCAACTCCAGGGCCCGCACGCCGCGGCGATCTTCGAGAAGGTCAACGGCGGCCCGATGCCGGACATCCCGTTCTTCACCATGGGCCGCTTCAACGTCGGCCCGCACCAGGTCACCGCGCTCAACCACCGCATGTCCGGCTTCCCGGGCTACGAGTTCACCGGGCCGTACGCGGACATCGACCCGGTGCGCGACCTCATCGTGGAGGCCGGCGCCGAGTACGGCCTGCGCCAGGTCGGCGCCCGCGCCTACGCGTCGGTCGCCACCGAGTCGGGCTGGATCGCCAACACCCTGCCGGCGACCTACTCCGGCGAGGATATGAAGGCGTTCCGCGAGTGGCACTCGGCGCGTTCCTTCGAGGGCAACCTCGCCCTCGGCGGCAGCTACGTCGCCGACCGGATCGAGGACTACTACACCACCCCGTGGGACCTCGGCTACGGCCACATCCTCAAGTTCGACCACGACTTCGTCGGACGCGAGGGGCTTGAGGCGATCAAGGACCAGCCGCACCGGCGCAAGGCCTGGGTGCTCTGGGACCGCGACGACGTCGCGAAGATCTTCGCGAGCATGTACGAGAAGGGCGAGGGGCGCTTCAAGTACATCGAGATGCCGGCCGCGTTCTACACCGCGTGTCAGTTCGACCGGGTGGAGAAGGACGGCGAACTCGTCGGGGCGGCGATGCTCACCTCGTACTCGGCGAACGTACGCGGCTGGATCTCGCTCGGCACGATCGCTCCGGAGGCCGCGGCCGGCGACCAGGTGGAGATCGTCTGGGGCGAACCGAACGGCGGCTCGCCCAACCCGGCCGTCGAGCGCCACGCCCAGACACGCGTCCGCGGAACGGTCATGGCGCGTCCGTTCGCGACGAAGAAGCACTGACGGGGCCGCGGACGAGCAATGCGATGGATGCTCTGACACCGCAGGAACCGCGCTTGCCGTGCCCAGGTCTCGTGGTAAGGGTGGTTTCTGTTACGATCGCTAGATCGATCTAGTGGCTGGGTGTGCCGCCCGATCCGACTCCGATGGTCTTGCGCTTCGCCATCGCCGGCCTTCCGGGCTCGGCACTTGAAGGTGGTACTGCCCAGCTGCATCGCCGCATGCTCGACGCGGCCCGGGAGGGACACCGGTGCCGTGGACGACCGGAGGAATCCCATGGACCGTCTGCTCCTCATGCGCAGTTTCGTCATCGTCGCCGACCTCGGCAGCTTCAACGGCGCCGCCAAAGCGCTGGGATCGTCGGGGTCGCTCGTGTCGCGGCATGTCGCCGAGCTGGAGCGACAGGTCGGTGTCCGGCTGGTCAACCGCACGGCCCGCTCGGTGAGCCTGACCGAACCGGGCCTGCGCTATGCCGAGTTCGCCGCCCGCATCGTGAAGGAGATCGACGCCGAGGACTCCAACATCGCGCATCTGCACGACCGGGCGGAGGGCGTGCTCAGCATCATCTGCCCGAAGTGGATCGGGAGCCTGGACCTCGGGGACGCCATCGCCGCGTTCTCCGCCGTGCACCCGAAGATCCAGATCCGGTTCGAGCTGGGAGGCGTGTCCGACCGGACGTACGACTTCCTGGACGGCGGTTTCGATCTGGCGTTCCACACCCGGGACCTCAGGGACTCCAACGTCCGACTGAAGAAGATCGCCTCGCTGCCCTTCGTCCTGTGCGCGTCGAAGACGTACGTCGACGAACACGGACCCCTGACGCATCCCAACGACCTGGCCGGCCGCGACTGCCTGGTGCACGTCAACGACCCGGTCTGGCGCATCGGGCACGGCCCTACCTCCACGCTGCACAAGATCCGCAACGTGGCCTTCTCGTCCAACTCCTACATCGCACTCCAGAAGGCCGCCGTCCATGGGCGCGGCATCGCACTGCTCCCACAGCGGTCCGTCTACGACGATCTCGTCTCCGGGGCCCTCCAGGTCCAGCTGCCCCACCTGGCGGCACCCGACCGGCCGCTCTACGCCATCCACGGGCCCGGGCCGGGCACCCAGCGCAAGATCACCGTCTTCCTGGACTTCCTCGCGCAGTGGTTCGCTGAGAACCCGATCCCGACGTTCGGCTTCTGATTTCTACGGATGCATGCTCGGCGTGAAACCTTATGATTCGCCCCGGGAATTCATAATTTGTGCTGAACGATGGACAGTTGTGCTCCATGTGGCCACTGTGGCAAGGCCAATCGAGCCGCCAAGGAGCTGTCCTCATGTGCGAACCCCTGGATGAACCGACGTCCCGCCGGACGATGCTGGGCGCGATGGCGGCATCCGCCGTCGCCGTCGCCGTACCGCTGCTCGGCGCCGAGCCGGCCGCGGCGGTGACGGACACGGGATCCGCGCCCTCCGGAGCGGGCCTGTCCGTGACCCTCCTCGGCACCAACGGCGGCCCGCCGCCCCTGGCCACCCGGTACGGCATCTCGTCGGCGCTGACGGTGAACGGCAGAACGTATGTGATCGACTGCGGACGAGGAGCGGTGACGCAGTACCTGCGCGCCGGTCTGTCCATGCCGTCGCTGGCCGGGATCTTCCTGACCCACCTGCACGCGGACCACATCGTCGACTACTACTCGTTCCCGCTGCTGTCGGCGGGCGCCGCGGGCGCGCAGGGCTTCCAGAACCCCGTCGACGTCTACGGCCCCGGCTCCGCCGGCGTCGCCTCGACGGTCACCGGAGCCCCCGGGCTCCTGCCGGGCACCGTCGAGATGACGAGGCTGGCCGGCCAGGCGTACGCGGCCTCACCGACCTTCTTCATGACCGAGCACGCCGGCATCGACCCGGCGACCATGCTCGACGTCCACGACGTGCTGCCGCCGTCGGGGATCGGCGCCTCGGCGGCGAACTCCGCGCCGGCCATGGCGCCGTTCACCGTCATGGAGAACGACGACATGAAGGTCACCGCCGTCCTCGTCCCGCACGGCGCGGTCTTCCCCGCCTACGCCTACCGCTTCGACACCGACCACGGCAGCGTCGTCTTCTCCGGCGACACGGCACCGACCCCGAACATCATCACGCTGGCGGCACACACGGACGTCCTGGTCCACGAAGCCCTGTACCCGGCGGGACTCGCGAGTCTCGGCCTGTCCCAGGCGCTGATCGACCACATCACCTCGACCCACACGGACGTGGCCCAACTCGGCCGGATCGCCGCGGAGTCGGACGCGGGAACGCTGGTCGCGACCCACCTCGGCCCGGGACAGCAGGTGGCGGTCTCCGACGCGACCTGGCGACGCCTGCTCCGCGACAGCGCCCGCACGGCGGGCTTCGGCGGACCGATGGTGCTGGGCGCGGACCTGCTGTGTCTGCCGGTACGGCGACGCGGGTCCCGCCGGTCCTGACCGGTCCGGCACCACGGAGAAGTTCCGGATTGCTTGCACCGCGCGACCGATCACCGGTGCGTCACGGCTCTCGCCTCGCCCCGAAACGCCTGTTACCGTCCGGCTTAATCGATCTAGCACAGGGTGAGCCTCCGGACGGCACCCTGGACGACGGCCACTCGACGGAGAGTGAAATGAACCCTGTCCCGCAGCAGCGCAGTACCTACGAAGCGGTCCTCCGGCTGAACGAGGCTCCGTTCATCACGGAGCGGCCGGCGATGTTCAGCCCGGCCGCCGCAGCCCAGGACGAGGGCAACGCGCGGGGCACCTACGGCCGCTTCGCGCAGATCCTGCTTCCCGAGGAGTACACGGAGTGGGTCGAGGAGAGCGCCGCCCACGTCGTCTCGTGCTACCTCGGCGACTGGACCTCGCTGCACAAGGTGAAGGTGCACGGCCCGCAGGCGCTCGCCTTCCTTTCCCGGCTGGGGATGCGGGACCTGTCCCGTTTCGAGACCGGGCAGATCAAGCACCACGTGCAGCTCGACGAGAACGGCTGGATCGCCTCCGAGGGCGTGCTGTGCAGACTGGGGCCGGACGAGTTCGTCTACACCGCGGGCAGCTGCGACTGGATGCTGTGGCAGCTGAGCCAGGGCAGTTGGGACGCCGCCGCCACCGACATCAGCCCCGAGCTCTTCATCTTCGGCATCCAGGGACCGGCGTCCCTGGCCACGCTGGAGAAGCTGACGGGGGACGACCTGCGCGACATCGGCTTCAGCCGCAGCCGCATGTCGAAGGTCGACCGGGTCCCCGTACGGGTCCTGCGCACCGGGATCTCGGGCGAACTCGGGTACGAGCTGCACGGGCCGGCCGAACACGCCAACGAGATCTGGGCGGCGGTCGTGGCGAGCGGGCAGGACGTCGGCATCCGCCAACTCGGCTTCCGGGCGCAGCCTGTTCAGCACATCGAGGCCGGGATCGCGACCAACGGCCTTGACTATCTGCCGGCGTCGATCCTCACGCCGGGTGCGCCGAGGCAGTTCCGCAAGGGCACGCCCACCGGAAGTTTCGTCCCCGTCAACGGGGTGACCGACTACTTCCGCAAGCCGGCCGAACTCGGCTGGGGCTTCGGCAAGGGCGTCCCCGACCGGGACTTCATCGGCCGGGACGCACTCGTCAGGGACGCCGAAAGCGGCGTACCCGCACGCCAGTTGGTCGGTCTGCGGTGGAACGCACAGGACGTCGCCGGCGTTCTCACCTCGCTCCTGAGCGAGGCCGAGCTGCCCGACCAGATGGAGATGCCGCGCGGACGCGGTCCCCACTTCGACCAGGTCCTGGTGTCGGGCGATCCGGTGGGCGTGGCCACGGGCCGGACGGTCAGCCCCACCCTGCGGTCCATGATCTCCCTCTGCGTGCTCGACCCCGCGCACACGACACCGGGCACCGAGGTCGTCGTCCTGTGGGGCCGCCCTGGCACCCCGCAGCGGGAGATCCGGGCGACGGTCACGGCGCTGCCGTTCAAGCCGGACAACCGGCGGGCCGACGTCACCGCGCTGTGAACAACACCCGGTCCACTCCCGGGTAAGGGCCCGCCAGGCAGAGAGCACCGACCACGACATCTGCGTGGCGGGCGAGCCGCGGGCCGATCTCGCGGGCGCGTGCGGCGCCGCCTCGGTCTGCCCAGAGGCTGGGGCGGTAGTTGGGGTCGTAGGAGGCGGTGACGTTGTGCCGTCGGGCCGAGGCCATCGCCTCGTCGGCCACGTCCACCGTGGTGTCCGACAGGGCCAGGAGCATGCTGGTGGCGGCCTCGCTGAAGGCGGCGGTGTCGTGCAGGAGCGGGGTCACGTAGGTGTAGACGGTGAAGTGCCCGAGGACGAGCAACGCGGTTGCTGCCACCAGGCTTCGCAGGCCGGGCAGGCGCAGCGCGCTGCCGAGGCCTGTCGACCGTGGCGGGGCGGAGCGGTGGGGAACGTCGGGCAGGAATCGCCGGGCGGCGGCGAGTGCTCCGAGGCCGAGGGCCGCCGCGGCCCAGAAGGCACCGCGCCATCCGACGACGCCGCCGAGGACGGTGCCCAGGGGGACGCCCAGAACCAGGGCCGTCGAGTTGCCGGCGAAGACGACAGCCGTGGCGCGGCCCGAGCGGCCGGGCGCGGCGGCGTATCCGGCGACGATCGACCAGAAGACCCCGTGCACCATCCCGCACAGGAACCGTCCGATCGCCAGCATCGGGTAGTTCTCCGCGGCCGCGGACAGCACGGTGCCCAGGGAGAAGACCGCGCTCACGGTCAGGTAGAGATGTTTGCGCGGCCGGCCGGCGGTCCAGTGGGTGAGCGGAGCCGCCGTCAGTCCGACGCTGAAGGCGTACACGGTGACCAGCAGCCCCACCCGTGATCGCGCGACTCCCAGATCGTCGCCGATCGGCGTCAGCAGCCCGACCGGCAGCAGCTCCCTGGTGACGACGACGAAGGTCGTGGTGGCGAGAACGAGCAGACCGTTCCGGCGCCGGGCCGGCGACTCCGTGGGCGGACCGGCCTGATCGGAGAGGAGCGGTGCGCTCACGCCGACGCGGCGGGGAGAACGGCGAGGAACTCGCGGACGTGACGGAGCCAGGTCGCCCGGTCCGCCGCGTTCAGGATGTGGGCGGCGCCGGGCAGCTCGATCAACTGGGCGCCCGGAATGCCGGCCGCCGGCCGGTACGAGCTTTCGGGCAGCACCAGCCGGTCGCCGGTCGGCGCCACCACCAGGGTGGGTGCGGACACCTTCGCCAGGTCGGGCCGGACACCGACGCGGGACACCAGGTCGAAGTGGTCCAGCATCCCCGGCGGCATCGCGGCCAGGGTCTGGGCGACCGGTGCGTCGAGGTCGGCCGGTTCGAGGTCGGCCAGGTCCGCCGGGGACATGCAGGACACGATGGCGAGCCGGGCCAGGTCGTTCCTACGATCCGCGGCCGCAAGGGACTTGATCGGCTGGGCGGCGAGCGCCAGGACGGGGTCGGCGGCAGGGAAGCCGGCGGTGAGGACGAGCACCTGGTGCCCACCTGTCCGGATTTGCTCGCCCAGCTGCGCCGGGAGGGCGAGCGGATCACCCGCGCCATCGAGGATCTACAGGCGTCGCGCGCGATGCTCGACACCATCATCGCCGCCGCGCCGCCTGTGGACGCCGGGACGCCGGGACCGCTTCAGCCGGACGTTGCCGAGGCAAGCTAAGCGCAGGTCCCGGATCGAGAAGGGTGTCCCACCTGATTTTCCGGACACGCGACCTTGAGAACCCTTCTGGCGCCGACGCCTGAGCCAGGCTGGCCCCAGAGGGGGAGGCCCCATAGGGGGAGGTCCCGTTACTCCGGAGGTGAGGAACCCATGAGCACCCTGCCGGTCATCGCGGCGGTCGACGGTTCGGACGACAGCCTGCGTGCCCTGGACTGGGCCCTCGACGCGGCCCGTGGACGCGGGGCGCCGTTGCGGGTCGTCCATGTGTGGCAGTACGCCGCCGCCTGGACACCGCCCGGCGTCCTGGTCGCCGGGCCGCCGGAGCCGGACGAGGACGAGGTGCTCGACCAGGTCCGTACGTATCTCGAAGGGCGTCCTGACCGGCCGGTCATGGAGTACCTCGGGCTGCAGGGCGCACCGGGCGCCGTACTGCCCGAACTCGGTTCCACCGCACAGCTGTTGGTGCTCGGCTCCCGAGGTCGCGGCGGCTTCGCCAGCCTGCTGCTCGGCTCCAACGGCATGGCCGCCGCCGCGACGCCGCCTGCCCCGTCGTCGTGGTGCCCCGGCCCGGATGCGAGGTCCACGGCGCGACTCCGGTCGAGCCCGGACCCCGGGTGGTCGTCGGTCTGCACGTGGACAGCCCCGACGAGGCCACCCTCTCCTTCGCCTTCACCGAGGCCGCCCTGCGCGGAGCCCGCCTCCAGGTCGTCGCCGCCTACCCGTGGCCGCCGCAGGCCTGGACGTCCCCCGGCGAACTCGTCCCGCCGGTCATCGACCAGGACGCCATCGAGAACGAGACCCGCACCCTCACCGAGGCCCTCCTCGCCCCGCACCGCGAACACCACCCGGACGTCCGGACCGAGCCCTACGTCGCCCCGGGCGACGCGGCCGGCCACCTCGTCGCCGCCTCCAAGGACGCGGACCTGGTCGTCGTGGGCCGCCACCGTCGGCGCCTGCTCTCCCCGGCCCGGTTGATCGGCTCGGTCACGCAGGCGGTCCTGCTGCACGCGGCGAGTCCGGTGGCCGTGGTGCCGCCGATGGCCTTGGAGGAGTGAGTAAGTCCCGTGCCTCTACGGTGACTTGCTCGCCTGCGTGACACGGGCCGTGTTGAGTCGGTAAGCAAGTCGCTGTAGCGGCACGTCCGTTCGTCCTCGACCATGTAGATGGCTATACCCCGCAGGCGAGTTGACGATCACGGCCACAGCAGCTGCTTGCGCCACCCCGCACCCTCACGCACGTACACAAGCCGCGTATGCCGACGCTCCTTGTCCCCCTGCCAGAACTCGACCGACTCCGGCCGCACGGTGTGCAGGGTCCAGCCCGGAGCCACGAGATCCGGCTCGTCCTCCAGCCGCTCCAGCGACTCCTTGACCGCCGTGTCCCGTTCGGCGAGGTCCGTCAGCGGCTGCGACTGGCGGCCGACGAGCGCCTCCGCGCGGGCGCCGGTGCTCCGGGCCAGGAAGTCCGCCGCGCTGTCCGCCGCGCCCGCCGCCACGACCGGACCACGCACGCGGACCTGGCGGGCGAGCGGCGACCAGTAGAACGTCAGGGCCGCGAAGGGCCGTTGGGCGAGATCGCGGGCCTTGAGGCTGCCGCCGTCCGACGCGAATCGCCAGCCGTCCGGGCCAACGCCCTTGAGGATCAAGGTTCTTGAGGTCGGGTTGCCGTCGGCGCCGGCTGTCGAGACCGTCATCGCGTGCGGCTCGCGCACACCGGCCTCCAGCGCCCCCAGCAGCCACTCCGTGAACAGCTCCGACGGAGTGTCCGGCGCGGCCAGAGGATCGAAGGTGGGCAGTTCGCCCGCGAAGACCTCCAGGTCGCGCAGCAGTTGCCGTAGATCGTCCATCGATGTTCGCCTCCAGGCCCGGGGACAGTGGTGATCCCATCGTCGGTCTCGGGCGGGACTTGATCAAGCGGGATCCGTGTCCCTGTCGTCCCTGACGAAACAGGAAAACCGGCCGGTACGCCTTCGTCGACTACCCGGTCGCGCGACCCTCGGGAAGCGTACGCTGAGGTCCCTGTAGCTCACGGTGCGCGTTCGCTCCCCGCGCGGGCGCACCACCGTGGCAGGGGGTATGGCATGGGGCACCGGAGTGCGCACAGCAGAAGGACGCTCTTCGAACGGGAGAGTGAACTCGCCGCCGTGGACGAGGCGTTGGGCGAGCTGACAGGTCTGCGCACGGACGGCGGCGAACCGGGTGACCGCCCACGCGGTGCCCTGCTCGCCTTCGCGGGACGGGCCGGCATCGGCAAGACCACCCTCCTCACCGAAGTGCGCCGCCGGGCCGCGGCACAGGGCTGCACCGTGCTGTCCGCACGCGGCGGCGACCAGGAGCAGCGCGTCGCCTTCCACGTCGCCCGACAGCTGCTGCAACCGCAGTTCGCCGGTTCGGCCGACGCCGATCTCCGTACCGCGCTGGGGAGTTGGTACGACATCGTCGGCCCCGCCCTCGGCCTGTGCGCCCCCACCGAAGGCTCCCCGCCCGACCAGCAGGGGCTGCGTGACGGCCTCGACTGGGTGCTCACCCACCTCGCGGTCAACCGTGCCCCGATGGTCCTCGTCCTCGACGACGCGCACTGGGCCGACCCCGAATCCCTGGGCTGGCTGGCCGCGTTCGCACCCCGCGCCGAGCAACTCCCGCTGCTGGTCGTGGTCGCCTACCGCCCCGACGAACTCCCCGACCACGCCGAGTCGTTCAGGGGACTGCCCGGCCGGGCCGGTGGACGCCCCCTCGATCTCGAACCGCTCAGCGTCGCGGCCGTAGCCGACCTGGTGCGGGAGACGCTCGGCGAGCACGCCGACGACGCGTTCTGCCACGAGTGCTGGGCCGTCACCGCCGGGAACCCGTTCGAGGCCGTCGAACTCGCCGCCAAGATCCACGACCGCGGCCTGAACCCCACCGAGGCCGGGGCCCACCAACTGCGCGATCTCGCCGCCGCCGTCAAGGGCAGCGGCCTCACCACCCGCCTCGAACGCCTCGGCACCTCGACCGTCCGCTTCGCCTGGGCCTGCGCGGTCCTCGGCACCGAACCCCATCCGATGCTCGCCGCCGCCGTCGCCGGACTCGGTCACGAGGAGGCCGCCGACGCCGTCGACGCACTGCGCGGCGCCCGCATCCTCACCGGCACACTCACCGCCGCGGGCACCCTCGAATTCGTCCACCCGCTCATCGCCGCCGCCGTCTACCGGGCCATCCCCGCCGGCGTCCGCGTGGCCCTGCACGGCCAGGCCGCCTGGTGCGTCATCAACGACGGCCAGGGCCCCTCCGCCGCCGCCCGCCACCTCATGGAGACCCACCCCGACGGCGACAACTCGGTGGTTCAGCAACTCCGCGCGGCAGCCGGCGAGACCCTGCGCGCGGGCGCCCCCGACACGGCCCGCAGCTACCTCGCCCGCGCCCTGCGCGAACCCCCGCCCTTCGACGACCGGGCCGCCGTCCTGTACGAACTGGGCAGCGCCTCCCTGCTCACCGAACCGGCGACCACCGTCAACCACCTTCGGGCCGCCCTCGAAGAGCCGATCAGCGACGCCGGCCTGCGGCAGAACATCGTCTACCGCCTCTCCCAGGTCCTCGCCCACAGCGACCGCCTCGCCGAGGCCTCCGACACCCTCGCCCGCGAGATCCGCGTCACCGGCGACGCCCGGGTCAAACTGCGCATGCTCTCCGAGCAGTTCATGTGGGACGCCTTCCGCGCCGACGAACCCGACCACCCCTCGCGCTCACGCCGCCTCACCAAACTCGCCGACCGCCTCAAGGGCCGCGACCTCACCGAGCGGTACATCATCGGCCTGCGCACCTGGGACGCCGTACTCCGTGGTGAACCCGCACATGTGGCCCTGCACCATGCCGAGCGCGCGTTGGCTGGTGGCCTCGGCTGGGCGGAGGCCGACCGCGGCTTCGAGGTGCCGGTGCTGGTCGCCCTCACCTTCATGTACTGCGACCGGCCGGGCCGCGCGGAGGAACTCTTCGCCACCGGCATCGCCGACTTCGAACAACAGGGCTGGCGCGGCGCGCACCTGTCCTTCGGCTACACCTTCCTCGGCTACCTCCGCTACCGGCGCGGCCGCCTCGCCGAGGCCGAGGACTTCGCCCGCGCGGGCCTGCGCCTCGCCGAACGCGTCGGACCCGGCACCCCTGTCTACTGGTACGGCACCGGCATCCTCATCGAGGTCCTGCTGGCCCGCGGCCGGGTCGCGGAAGCCGTACAACTCGCCGAGGACCACGCCTTCGCGGAGCCCTTCCCGGCCGCCGTCGTCTTCCCGGACGCCCAGACCGTGTACGGCGAACTGCTCCTGGCGCGCGGCCTCGCCAAGGAAGCGGCCGCCGAACTCGCCGCCGCCGGCCGCCGCCTGGACCCGCGCGGCATCCGCAACCCCGCCTGGTGCCCCTGGCAGCTCCACCTCGCCCGCGCCGAACGCCACGACACCCCCGAGCGTGCCGTCGCCACCGCCCACGAAGCGGTCGCCCGCGCCCGCCAGTTCGGCACCCCGTCCGCCATCGGCCAGGCCCTCCGCATCGCCGCCGAGGTCTCCTCCGGCTCGGCCCGCGCCAAACTCCTGGAAGAGTCCGTCACCCACCTCGAACGCTCCCCGGCCGCCTACGAGTTGGCCTGCGCCCTCGTCGCCCTCGGCACCGAACTCCGCCGGGTAGGCAGGTCCAAAGAGGCAGGTGACTACCTCTACCGAGGCCTGGACGCAGCCGTCCAATGCGGCGCCGACGGCCTGGCGGACACGACCCGCGCCGAACTGGCAGCAGCGGGCCTACGCCCCCGCCGCCTCCACAGCACGGAGACCGACACCCTCACGACCCAGGAACGCGCCGCCGCGACCCTGGCCGCCCAAGGCCACACGGACGCAGAGATAGCCGTAGAACTCCACACAGACGAACAAACGGCAGT
The DNA here is from genome assembly GCF_048158785.1 of Streptomyces colwelliae. NCBI lineage: Bacteria > Bacillati > Actinomycetota > Actinomycetes > Kitasatosporales > Streptomycetaceae > Streptomyces > Streptomyces colwelliae. Next base: position 58,692 of record NZ_JBLTJC010000013.1, read on the forward strand.
ACGCCTGCTCTCAGCGGTCTGCAGAAAGGTCGGCACAGAACGCACGGGCTTGGAAACGGCACTGTTCAAACCCGCGTAAGGCCGATCCCCCCAGGGGCGCGAGGAACTGCGCGCTCAGCCCCCACGCACCCGCACCCGACAACGCCCCCGGAACCCACGTGACCTCGCGCACATCGCCGAACGGCACCGCGTACCATTGCGACATGTCGTTCCTCCGCCGCCGCAGCGCCACCCCCGCCGGCCCCGAATTCGATGTGCTGGCCATGGACCCGGGCGACTGGCCCGGCAACCTGGGTGCCGGTCTGCTGCCCGCGCCCGATGGCAGCTGCCAGGGCGTGTTCCTGCGGTACGACCTGTTCGGCGGCCGCGGCCCCGCGATGGTCATCGGCAATCTGCCGGAGGGCTCCCCGGCCCGTGACGTCGCCGAGGACGAGATCCCGTTCGAGGTCGCGCAACTGCTCCTCGCGCTGGAGAACGACGAGGAGGTGACCGTCGTAGGCACCGAGGACATGCCGGTGATGCAGGGCGACAACCTGCTGATCGTGCGCCGCCTCAAGCTCTCCGAGAGCCGGATCTCCTGCGTCCAGTTCGACCGCAGCGACAACGTCCTGGTCACCATCGCCGCATGGGACCGCCCCATCACGGACGACCTCTACGCCCTGCTGAAACCGCTCCCGGCGGAACTGTTCCAGCAGGGCTGAGGCGACCGCCTACCGGCCGGAACGTTCCACCGTCACGTCGGCGGCACGCACGAACTCCACGCGGTGGCCGTACTGGATCTCGTAGTAGAGATCCTTTCCTACGACGACCTTGTGCGAGTCGGTGGTGAAGGTGACCGCGTAGTAGTACTCGCCGGGCACCTTGTCACCGACCACGTACTTCTGGCCCTTGAGCAGCTTGTACGGCAGAGGGGACACCGCCTGGGCGGGCACTCCTGTCGGATAGGCCGAGGCTTCCGGGTAGGCGCGGCCGTACACCGGGACGCTGTCCACGCCTTCCTTCGGCGTCACCACCAGACCGGCCGCCTTCACCGCGGTGGGCTGCTTCTTCGGGTTCTTGAACCAGGCCTCCTGACCCAGGTACCAGATCGCGGTCCAGTCCCCGGAGCGGTCGGCCACCGCGTACTGCTGCCCGGTGGACACCCGTGAGGAGAGGTCGTTGACCCCGGTGGTCGGGGTCGTCCCGAGGCCGATGTCCTTGATCAGGGGGTAGGTCTCGCCGGGACCGGAGTACAGCCTGACCTCGCTCGACCCGTGCACCGCGCACGGCTGGCCTGCGGTGGCGCAGCCCGTGTACACCGGCTGGTTGGTGGCGTAGTCGGGGCGGATCGTCACCAGGCCGCCGCCCTTCTTCGCGGTCTGCTCGACCGGGTGGCCCAGCAGGTCGAAGTAGTGGGCCCAGTCCCAGTACGGGCCCGGGTCCGTGTGCATCCCGGGAACCGTGGACGTGGTCGGGCCCGGCACGTTGTCGTGACCGAGGATGTGCTGCCGGTCCAGCGGGATGCCGTACTTCTTCGTCAGGTACGTCACCAGCCGTGCCGACGAGCGGTACATCGCCTCCGTGTACCAGGCGTCCGGCGCGGCGAGGAAGCCCTCGTGCTCGATGCCGATCGACTTGGCGTTGATGTACCAGTTGCCCGCGTGCCAGGCCACGTCCTTGGCCTTCACATGCTGGGCGATGAGACCGTCGGTGGAGCGGATCGTGTAGTTCCACGACACATAGGTGGGGTCCTGGACCAGGTTCAGGACACCGGCCCACTGGCCTTCCGTGTCATGGATGACGATGTACTTGATGCTCTGCGACGCGGGCCGGTCGCCCAGGTCGTGGTTGCCGTAGTCGTTGTCCCCGAACTGGGAGTACGGCGCCGGGATCCACTCGCAGGACACCTTCTTGGGGCATTCGGTGCCGTCGGCGGAGACCGTGCGCAGGCCGGTCTGCCCCAGCTGCGCGGTGTCCGGCGCGAGGTCCGGCCGGGCGGCCAGCGTGACCTGCTGCCCGGCGTCCGTGGTGCGCGCCTCGCCGGTGTGGATCACGTCGTAGACATCGTTGGCATACGCGGCCGCCGTCGCCGTGTCGTCCGCGCCGGAGAAGCGCGCGATCGCGCCGTACCAGTCGGCCGGGTCCGCGCTCAGCGACTCACCGAGGTTCTTCTGGGCGTCGGCCAGCAGTGCGGCACCGCCGGCCACATTGGCGGTCCCGTCGGTACGCAGGTCGGTCGCCGGAAGGCCGGTCAGCTCGGCCGCCTTCGTCAACGTCCTGAGCCGGGCCGGGAGTTGGGACTCCGCCGGGATCTGCGCGGTGGGATGCAGGGCGGTGCGGGCGCTGTCGCCGCGGGGGTCCTCGGAGCCCTCGCTCAGGTGCTCCGTCGCGGCGAGGGCGGTGCGGGCGTCCGTGAGGTGCATCGGGCCGTAGCCGCCGGTCACGCTCGGTGCTCCGCCGTGCGTGTCCCAGCGGGACTGGAGGTAGGAGACGGCCAGCAGAACCGTCTGCGGCACGTGGTACTCGGCGGACGCCGACGCGAACGCCCGCTGGAGGGTGGTGGCGGAGGAGCCGGTGGCGCTCTCCGAGGGGGCCGCGCCCAGCAGGGGCAGCAGCAGGGCGGCGGTGGCGAGCGCGCCGGCGGACCGGCGCGCGCGTCTGTGTCCGGGAGAGCGGGTGGGGTCGGTCGAGGATCCTCGCAATGCAGCCTCCTGGGACGGTGGGATTGTCATGAACCGTGCGGGGCCGGGCGTGCGTCAGTGGTACCGGCTGGCCGACGATCCGTCAATCATGCCCAGAGGAAGGCGATTTCCCATGTCAACGGGGGATGCGAGGAGTTTCGTGGCGGCGGCATCCGGGCCTGCGGGGCGTCAGTGGAGTACACCAATGGGCGAGCCACATACGAGCCATATATGGGGGCGCCATATATGGCTGAGACACACGAAGGTCCGCGGTGCGCCGCTGCAGGGCGCATCGCGGACCTTCGTCCCCGTCAGCGAGTGCCGACCGCCGCACGCACGGCCCGGCGGGCCATCTGGCAGTCGTCGTGCAGCCGCCTCAGCAGCAGCCGTTGTTCCTCGCCGGACGGCGCAGCACCCGGGTGGGCCACCACTCCCGGTGCCGCCGGGGTCGAGTCGTGCATCGAACGCTGGACGGCCATCTCGTAGGTGCGGATCTCCCGGGTCAGCACCAGCATCAGGTTGACCAGGAAGGCGTCTCGCGAAGCGGGTCCCGCCGACTGCGCGATCTGACTGATCTGCCGCCGGGCCACCGGCGCGTCCCCGAGAACCGCCCACAGCGTCGCCAGGTCGTAGCCCGGCAGGTACCAGCCCGCGTGCTCCCAGTCCACCAGCACTGGACCGGCCGGTGAGAGGAGGATGTTGGACAGCAGGGCGTCGCCGTGACAGAACTGGCCCATCCCGCCGCGGCCCGCCGAGTGCGCGATGCCGTGCAGCAGCTTCTGGAGGTCGCCCATGTCCCGGTCGGTGAGCAGCCCCAGCTCGTGGAAGCGGGAGATACGGGCCGCGTAGTCCAGCGGGGCGTCGAACGTGCCCGCCGGCGGCCGCCAGGCGTTGAGCCGGCAGATCGCGCCGAGGGCCGCCCGGATGTCGGCCCGCGGCGGGGCCTCCGCCGGATGCCGGTGCAGCGCCGCCACCCGGCCGGGCATCCGCTCGATGACGAGCGTGCAGTTGTCCGGGTCCGCGGCGATCAGGCGCGGTACGCGCACCGGCGGGCGGTGCCGGACGAACGAGCGGTAGGCCGCTATTTCATGCCGGATCCGCTCGGCCCACGCGGGGGAGTGGTCCAGTAAACACTTCGCGACCGCCGTGCTGCGTCCGGTCGTTCCGACCAGGAGCACGGAGCGTCCGTTGCGGCGTAGCACCTGCACCGGAGCGAACTCCGGACAGATCCGGTGCACCGACGCGATCGCCGTACGCAGCTGGGCGCCCTGAGGGCCGGACAAGTCGAGTCTCCCGCTGAGCGGTTGGGTTCCGAGACCCGGAACGCGCCGCGGCCTGCCCGCACCGAGCACGGGGCCGGCCGCCGGCCGCGCCGGGTCGAGGTAGGGGCCGCCGGCGCCCGGGCGGGGGTGCAGCGACCGGGGCGGGGC
>NZ_JBLTJC010000014.1:0-62406 GCF_048158785.1 Streptomyces colwelliae
TCTCCCGCTCCAATCCGGACAACGACTGGGTCGGCAAGATGCGCGACTATCCCCTGATCGGGATCCCCACCTACGCCGTCTTCGACCCTCGCACCGGTACCGGAGCCGTCCTCACCGACATCCACGCGGTCGCGATGTCGAGGGCGTCCCGCGCGGTCATCGCCCCCGGCCCGCCCCGATACCGGCCGAGCAGCAGCGCACCTCGCGTCTCCATCCACAACGAGGCGTGATCGGTGGACGCCGAGCCGTCACAGCCGATACCCACCGGCAGACCCAGCTCACGCATCTCCTTCACCCGCGCCGTGCCGCCCCCGATGAGCATGTTGGAGCTGGGGCAGTGCGCCACGCCGACGCCCGCGGCGGCGAGGCGGCGCAGTTCGTCGTCGCTGGGGTAGATGCAGTGCGCGACCCAGGTGCGGTCGCTCATCCACCCGGTGTCCTCGAAGTACTCGACGGGCCGGCAGCCGTAGGTCTCCAGGCAGTAGGTGTCCTCGTCGCGGTCCTCGGCGAGGTGCGTGTGCAGGCGTACGTCGTACCGCTCGGCGAGTTCCGCGGTGGCCGTCATCACGTCCTTGGTGACCGAGAACGGTGAGCAGGGTGCGAGCGCGACCCGGATCAGCGCGCCGGGTTCCGGGTCGTGGTGGGCCTTGATCAGCCGCTCGCTGTCGGCGAGGACCTCGTCGGTGCTCTGCGTGACGCTCCTCGGCGGCAGTCCCCCATCCTCGACGGACCGGGTCATCGAGCCGCGGGTCGCGTGGAAGCGGAAGCCGATGTCACGGGCGGCACGGATCTCGGCGTCGACCAGATAGGGGCGCGGATGCACATAGAGGTGGTCGGAGGATGTGGTGCAGCCGCCCATGAGGAGTTCCGCCATACCGACGTACGCGGACACGTAGGCGGCCTCCTCGTCGAGGCGGGCCCACAGCGGGTAGAGCGTGGTCAGCCAGTCGAAGAGGGTGCCGTTGACGGCGGGGGCGTAGGAGCGGGTGAGGTTCTGGTAGATGTGGTGGTGCGTGTTGATCAGGCCGGGGGTGACGAGCCGCCCGGTCGCCGAGACGGTCGTAGCGGCGTCGGGTTCGGACCCTCGCGCGCCGACGGCGGTGACCCGACCATCCGTGACGGCGACCCAGCCGCCCGGGATCTCCCGCTCGCCGTCCACGACGAGCAGTTCGGCGTCCTTGACCAGCAGATCCACGGCAGACGACATGCCGACATGGTAGGCGCGGGGCACCGCACGGGCCTGGCGAGTCCTCCGATGCCACACGTACGGTGTGATCATCCGCACCCACACTTCACAAAGGCGGTCATCGATGGCCCTGTTCGACCTTCCGCTCGACGAACTCCGCGCGTACCGCAGCGATTCCGTCGAGCCCGAGGACTTCGACGCCTTCTGGTCCAAGACCCTTCAGGAGGCCCGCGAGCACGATCTGGACGCGCGCTTCGAACCGGTCGACACGGGACTGTCCACGGTGAAGGTGTACGACGTGACGTTCGCCGGGTTCGGCGGTCACCCGGTGAAGGGCTGGCTGCGGCTGCCGGCCGACGCGGCCCAACCCCTGCCTCTGATCGTGGAGTTCATCGGTTACGGCGGCGGGCGGGGCCTCCCGCACGAGAACCTGCTGTGGGCCTCGACGGGCCGCGCGCACTTCGTCATGGACACCCGCGGACAGGGCAGCGCGTGGGGCGGCGGCGGTGGCACCCCGGACCCGGTGGGCGGCGCGCCCGCATATCCCGGCTTCATGACCCGGGGCATCGACGCCCCTGAGAACTACTACTACCGGCGGGTGTTCACGGACGGCGTGCGAGCCGTCGAGGCGGCGCGCTCGCACCCGTTGGTCGATCCCGCGCGCACGGTGGCCCTCGGCGCGAGCCAGGGCGGCGGCATCAGCATCGCCGTCGGCGGACTGGTCGGCGACCTGGCGGGGATCGCGCCGGACGTGCCGTTCCTGTGCGACTACCCGCGCGCCGCGACACTCACGGACCGCGACCCGTACCGGGAGATCGGCAACTACCTCAAGACCCATCGCGGTCGCACCGACGACGTCCTGCGCACGCTCTCGTACTTCGACGGCGTCCACTTCGCGTCCCGGGGCCGCGCTCCCGCCCTCTTCTCGACGGCCCTGGAGGACCAGACCTGCCCGCCCTCCACGGTGTTCGCCACGTTCAACGCCTGGGCGCACGAGGACAAGAAGATCGAGGTGTACGACTTCAACGACCATGAGGGCGGCGGCCCTTACCAGGAAGCGACCAAGCTGGACTGGCTGCGGTCGTACGTCTGAGTCCCCGTCGGGAGGTGCCCACATGTCGGGAGGTGCCCACATGGACAGGGCCACGAGTGAAGCCGCCGAACGGTTCGTGCGTGTCTGGGCGCGGGCCTGGTCGGAGCACGACGTGGACGCGCTGCTGGAGTTGTACGCCGAGGACTGCGTCCACCGCTCGATGCCGTTCCGTGAACCGCACCGGGGGCGGGCCGAGTTGGCCGCGTATCTGCGCTGGTCGTTCGCGGCGGAGCGGGTGGGCGATGTGCGGTTCTCTGCGCCCGTCGTCGGCCAACACGGCGTCGCCGTGGCCGAGTTCAGGGTGCTGGCCGAGGAGGACGGCGAGCCGTCCACGCTGGCCGGCTGTGTCTTCGTGCGCTTCGACAGCAAGGGGCTGGCGGTGGAGACCCGCGACTACTGGCACACGGAGGCGGGTCACCGGGAGCCGACCGGCACCTTGTTCCTGAACTGAGCGTACGGCGCCTTCCGGTCAGTCCGACCAGTCGGTATGTTCAGGGGGTCCGGGCCGCAGCGTCGCGGCCCGGACGTCCGGCACACCACGGAGGCCCCATGTCCGAGCACCAGCCAGCCGTCGACGGCCACTGCGACCCCCGCTTCTCGGCGGTGCGCACGGCGTTCGAGGAGAACTTCCGGGACCGGGACGAACTGGGTGCCGCACTGACCGTCACGGTCGGCGGCGAGACCGTCGTCGATCTCTGGGGCGGCTGGGCCGACGCGGCACGGACGCGCCCCTGGGAGAAGGACACGCTGGTCAACGTGTGGTCGACGACGAAGGGCCCGGTGGCCCTGTGCGCCCACATCCTCGCCGACCGGGGTCTGCTCGACCTCGACGCCCCGGTAGCCACGTACTGGCCGGAGTTCGCCGCCGCGGGCAAGGAGAACGTCCTCGTACGACACCTGCTCTCCCACCGCGCCGGACTGGCCGGCCTGCGCGAGCCGCACTCCCTCGCGCAGCTCTACGACTGGGAGTTGACCACCGGACGCCTCGCGGCCACGGAGCCCTGGTGGGAGCCGGGCACCCGGTCCGGGTATCACGCGATCACCTACGGCTTCCTCGTCGGCGAAGTGGTGCGCCGCGTCTCAGGGTTGCTCCCGAGCGCCTTCCTGGAGCGTGAGGTCACCGGCCCGCTCGGGATCGACTTCACCATCGGGCTGCCGGAGAAGGAGGCGGGCCGGGCGGCCGAGCTGGTGCATCCGCCCGCCGCGTCGGCGAGTGAACAGGCCGCGATCTTCAGCCAGTTGACGCCCGCCGCCATCGCCGCGCTGACCAACCCGGCCGCGGGCGCGGCCGAGGCCAACACCCCCGAGTGGCGCGCCGCGGAGATCCCGGCCGCGAACGGCCACGGCACGGCACGCGCCGTAGCGGCGCTCTACGGCGTCTTCGCCGGGCGCGGAACCCACGGCGGCCACCGCGTCCTCTCCCCCGAGGCGGTCGAGCGGGTGCGCGAGGGGCAGGGCAGCTGCCGCGACCTGGTGCTCGGGGCGGGCTTCGCACACGAGACGGAGGTCGGGCTCGGCCTGTGGCTGAGCGGCCCGAACGGATCGTACGGTCGTAACCCGAAGGCTTTCGGACACGACGGCTTCGGTGGCTCCTTCGGTCTGGCCGACCCGGAGGCGGGGCTGTCGATGGGGTATGTGATGAACCGGATGGGGCCTCATATCGCCGACGACCCACGGAAGATGGCCCTGATCGACGCCGTGCAGGACGCCCTGTGAGGGGTGACCGGCGCGGGTCGGTTTCGGCCTAACTGCCCTGCCGCTCTTCCCTGGTGGTTTAGACCAATGCTAGATCTGGTCGCGCAACGAGCCCGCACGGCTACGTTTCGTCACCAGTTCTGCCCTCAGTCTTGTCACCAACAGGAGGCGCGGCATGGCCCGCACCACCCCCCACGACCACCCGACCGCCGACGACCAGCCCCTCTACGGGAGGGTCGCCGCCCAACTGCTCGGCGAACTCCACGACGGCACCATCCCGCCCGGTGAACGCCTGCCCGGCGAACGGCAGTTGGCCGAGCACTTCCAGGTCAGCAGGGAGACCATAAGACAGGCGCTGGAGGTGCTGCGCAGGGACGGCCTGGTCGCCACCGACCGGCGCGGCAGCCACGCCACCCTGGCCGGGCAGCCCGTCGAGACCCCTTCCTCCCTCAGCTTCCCGGTCGGCGCCCGCGGCACGGACCCGACCGGCTTCGACCGGGCCACCGTGAACTGGGAGACTCCCCCGCCCGACCACGCCGAGGCCCTGGGCATCGCCCCGCACCGGCCGACCCTCGTGCACCGCTACGCGTCCGCGGCGGCCGACGGCAGCGGACTGCGTACGGCGGTCACGTCCTTCTCGGCGGTGGCGCTGGCCGAGGTCGAGGAACTGGCCCGCTACCGCGACCGCGCCGACGGCTCCGCCTCCGCCCAACTCCGGCGCGCCTACGACTGGATGCGCCGGGCCGGCCTGACCCTGCACCACCGGGACACCATCACCCAGGTCGCCACCGCGCCCTCGGTGCGCGTGACCCGCCGCGTGCACGACCAGTACGCGCGCCCGCTGGAGATCACCGACCTGGTGGTGGAGGCCCAACAGGACGCCCTGGTCTACGAGTTCACGCTGCCCGCCGCGGCCGGCTGAGCCTGCGGACTCGACACGGTGGCGCGCGACGGGTCCCAACTCGCCGCGCGCCGACGCGTGTCAGGCGCTCGTGAGCACGACGAGCTGCTGGGTCGCCCGGGTCATCGCCACATAGTGATCGACGGCCCCTTCGATGCCCTCGCCGAACTTCTCCGGGTCGACGAGGACGACCAGGTCGAACTCAAGTCCCTTGGACAGCTCGGGAGTCAGCGCCCGGATCCGGGGCCTCGCCCGGAAGATGCCCGCGTCCATGTCGCCTGTCCCGATGACACAGCCGATCCCGTCCGCGTGCTCGGCGAGCCAGGTGTCGAGGGCCGACTCCAGATCGGAGGTGGGTCCGTGGACGACAGGGATGCCACTGCTGCGGATCGAGGTCGGCACATTGGCGTCCGGGAGCACGGCTCGGATGACCGGCTCGGCCTCCGTCATGATCTCTTCCGGGGTGCGGTAATTCACGGTCAGGGACGCGAGGTTGATCCGGTCGAGCCCGATCCGCTTCAGGCGTTCCTGCCAGGACTCGGTGAACCCGTGCCGGGCCTGGGCGCGGTCGCCGACGATGGTGAAGCTGCGGGACGGGCAGCGCAGCAGGAGCATCTGCCATTCCGCGTCGGTGAGTTCCTGGGCCTCGTCCACGACGATGTGCGCGAACGGCCCGGCGAGCAGGTCGGGTTCGATGGCGGACACCTGTGCGGCCTCGTCGATCAGCGCGTCCCGTAGATCCTTTCCGTGGAGCATGCCCATCGCGCCTTCGCTCTCGTCGATCTCGACGTTCTGCAACAGGCTGTCGATGACGTCGGTCCGACGGGAGTGTTCGGCGGCGACGGCGGCCTCCTGCCGGCGCTTGCGGCGCGCCGACTCGGGGTCACCGAGCCGTTGCCGAGCCGCGTCGAGCAGCGGCAGGTCGGACACCGTCCAGGCCTGGGCGTCCGCGCGCTGCAACCGCTGGACCTCGTCGCGGCTCAGCGAGGGGGCGCACTTGCGCAGGTAGGCCGGTACGGTCCACAGGTCGCCGACGAGGTCGGCCGCTTCGAGCAGCGGCCACGCACGGTTGAAGGCGGTGAGCAGTTCCCTGTTCTGCCGCAGTGAGCGCCGGAGCTGTTCGGGCGAGACCTGCCCGCCCTCCTGGTCCGGTGCCGAGGCGGTGTCGTCGTGCTTGTCCACCAGGATCGTGAGCAGTTCCTGCCAGACCTGCTCGCGTCCCTCGTTGTGCGGGGTGCCGGGTTCGGCCGCCTCGAAGGCGACGGCCCAGTCCTCGGCGCTCAGCCGGATGTCGGACCAGTGGGTGGTGACGTTCATGCCCTTGGTGGGCGGCTCCTCGTAGAACCGGACGGCGGGCTCGATCGCCCGCACCAACTCCACGGAGGATTTCAGCCGGGCCACCTCCGGGTCAGCCTCCACGACCGCTGCCGCGCCCTCGGCGACGAGGTCCCGCAGGATGCAGGTCTGCACGCCCTCCTCCCCGAGGCTGGGGAGGACGTCCGCGACGTAGTCCAGATAGGGCCGGTGCGGACCCACGAACAGCACGCCGCCCCTGCGGTGCCCGAGGCGCGGGTCGGAGTAGAGGAGGTAGGCGGAGCGGTGCAGGGCGACGACGGTCTTGCCGGTGCCCGGCCCGCCGTCGACGACGAGCGCGCCGCGCGAACCCGCGCGGATGATGGCGTCCTGGTCGGCCTGGATGGTGCCGAGCACATCGCGCATCCGGCCCGAGCGGTTGCCGCCGAGGCTGGCGATGAACGCGGACTGGTCGTCGAGCGCGGCGTGCCCGACGAAGCCGTCCGCCGTGAACACCTCGTCCCAGTAGTCGCTGATCCGGCCGCGCGTCCAGCGGTACCTGCGACGGCTCGCCAGACCCATCGGGTTGGCGTGGGTCGCGCCGAAGAACGGCTCCGCCGCGGGCGAGCGCCAGTCGAGCAGCAGCCGGCGTCCCGTGCTGTCGGTGAGACCGAGCCGCCCGATGTACACGGGCTCGGAGGTGTCGGTTTCCACCATGTGGCCAAGACACAGGTCCAGGCCGAAGCGACGTAGGGTGCGCAGCCGTGTGGTGAGCCGGTGGATCTCCGTGTCCCGGTCCATCGCCGCCCGGCCGATGCCGCCGGGCGCCCTGCGCTCGGTGTCGAGCTGCTCGGTCAGGTCCGCGATCGACTGCTCGAGGCTTTCCGCGATCGCCGCGAAGTGCTGCTCGTCGGCGGCGATCAGCGCCGGGTCGGCCTTGGCGGAGAGCCGGTCGGGAAGGTCGAAGGCGCTGGTGGTCAGGGGGTTCACGGCATCAATTCCGATCTGGGGTCGCTCACGGCCCGGCGTGCGGCTGGGCGTGGGGACCGGTGCGTGCGGTTTCTCGTGTGCTCGGTTCGGCCGGTTCACGCGTGCGTGGACCGGCCTTCCCCGCTGACCATGTCGTGGAGCATCTTCGCGGCCACTGTCGTCCCGTCCGTGCGGATCGTGCCGGCCACGGTCCGCGCCCGTTTCCGGACCTCGGGCGCCAAGGCGGTGGTGAGCGCGGCCGACAGGGAGTCGTAGGTCGGCGTCGACCCGTCGTGTGCGACGCCGATGCCCAGCTCGGCCACCCCTGCCGCCCAGTATGGCTGGTCGGCGATCTGCGGCACGACCAGCTGCGGCGCACCGGCGAGCGCGGCGGTCGTCGTGGTGCCCGCGCCGCCGTGGTGCACGACGGCGGCGACCCGCCGGAAGAGTGCCTGCTGGTTGACCTCTCCTACGACGAAGCAGTCGTCCCCGTCGTCGACGGCGGCCAGGTCCGCCCAGCCGCGGGCGAGGAGGACCCGGCGGCCCTGTGCGCGGACCGCGTCGATGGCGACCCGGGCGAGATCCGGCGAGGTGCGCAGGGCCATGCTGCCGAAGCCGACATACACCGGCTCCTCACCCGCCTCCAGGAACGTCTCCACGTCGGCCGGCAGCGGGCGCTCGTCGGGCAGGATCCACGGGCCGGTCACCATGACGTCCAGATCCGTCTGTTCCTGCCACGGGAACAGCACCGGGTCCGCCGCCAGCCACGGCCGCTCGGTGAAGACGTGGTCCCGCACGTTCTCGACCGGTGGCAGGCCCAGCTCCGCCCGGTGCCGGTTCTCCGCCTCGCCGTACAGGGCGTTCACGCGCCGGGCGTCCTCCTCCCACAGCGTCTTGATGTCGGTCTCCTCCGGCGAGGACGCGTGGCCCGGCCGCGAGAGCGGAGGGTACTTCGACGACGGCAGTCCGGCCGTGTGGAAGCAGGCGAGCACATAGGGGATGCCGAGTTTCTCGGCCACCGAGCGGGCACCGGCCGGCATGAGACCGGTGGCCAGCAGCACATCACAGTCCTCGGCGGCCGCCGTGAGCGTCTCATAGCGGGCGGCGACCAGTTCGGGCGCAAGCTGGAACGCCCGCTCCGCCGACGGCGGCTTCGACCCGTTCACCACGGACCGCACCGACGGACCGAGCGGCACCAGCGGCACACCGGCCCGGGCCAGCAGCTCCACGAACTCCTCGTCCGGCGGCGCGCACACCCGCACCTCCGCGCCGAGTTCCAGCAGGCGCGACGCGAGTCCCGCGAGCGGTTCGACATCCCCGCGCGATCCCCACGTCGTCAACAACACACGCATTCCGCGACTCCCGTTTCCGCAGGTCATGCCCTCAGGCCGGACATTCTGCGGCACGACGGGGGCCTTGCCGCAAGCCCCCTGGTGCGCTATACGTTAAGAAGGGAAGAGGAGTGGATACACCTCCTTTTCCGCCCTCCCCCGCAGACCGCGCGAAACTCGTGGCGAGAAATCTGCCCGCCGATGTCGAGAACCCGCGCCCGGCTCCGTCCCCGAGGTGAACGCGACCACAATGGGTCGCACCACCACCGAGGAGAACGACGATGGCCAAGTACCTGCTCCTGAAGCACTACCGCGGCGCCCCCGCCGCCGTGAACGACGTCCCCATGGACCAGTGGACGCCCGAGGAGATCTCGGCCCACGTCCAGTACATGAACGACTTCGCCGCCCGGCTGGAGAAGACGGGCGAGTTCGTCGACGGCCAGGCGCTCTCCCCCGAGGGGACCTTCGTCCGCTACGACGGCGAGGGCCGCCCGCCGGTCACCGACGGCCCGTTCGCCGAGACCAAGGACGTCATCGCCGGCTGGATGGAGATCGACGTCGACACCTACGAGCGCGCGGTGGAGCTGGCCGGTGAGCTGTCGGCCGCCCCCGGGGCGGGTGGCAAGCCGATCCACGAGTGGCTGGAGCTGCGTCCGTTCCTGGGCGTGCACTCGACCGTCACGGACTGCACATTCAAGTGAACGAGGTCCTGCTGAGGAGCCTCACGCCGAACGTGCTCGGCATCCTCGTCCGCCGCGGAGCAGACTTCGCGGCGGCCGAGGACGCCGTACAGGACGCGCTGGTCGAGGCGGTCCGGGTCTGGCCGGACGACCCGCCGCGCGATCCGAAGGGCTGGCTCGTCACGGTGGCCTGGCGGCGGTTCCTCGACGCGACGCGGGCGGAGACCGCCCGCCGTAGACGTGAGGATCTGGTCGACGAGGAGCCGGCGCCCGGCCCCGCGCCCGCGGCGGACGACACGCTCCAGCTCTACTTCCTGTGCGCCCACCCGTCGTTGACGGCGTCGTCGGCGGTCGCGCTCACGCTGCGCGCCGTCGGCGGGCTCACCACCCGGCAGATCGCGCAGGCCTATCTGGTGCCCGAGGCGACGATGGCGCAGCGCATCAGCCGGGCCAAGCGCACCGTCTCCGACGTTCGGTTCGACCAGCCCGGCGATGTGGCGACCGTGCTGCGCGTCCTCTACCTGGTGTTCAACGAGGGCTACTCCGGGGATGTCGACCTCGCCGCCGAGGCGATCCGGCTCACCCGGCAACTCGCCGCCGCGATCGACCACCCCGAGGTCGCGGGTCTGCTCGCCCTCATGCTGCTGCACCATGCCCGGCGCGCCGCCCGGACCGCGCCGGACGGCAGCCTGATCCCGCTCGCCGAGCAGGACCGGGCGCGATGGGACACCTCGGCGATCGCCGAGGGCGTCACGATCCTCCAAGTCGCCCTGGCCCGCGACCGGTTGGGCGAGTTCCAGGCACAGGCCGCGATCGCGGCGCTCCACGCGGACGCGCCCACCGCCGAGGAGACCGACTGGGTGCAGATCGTCGAGTGGTACGACGAACTCGCAGGACTGACCGACAGCCCGGTGGTCCGCCTCAACCGCGCGGTCGCCGTGGGCGAGGCCGACGGTCCGCGCGCCGGCCTGGCCGCGCTCGCACCCCTGGACGACTCCCTGCCGCGCCACACCGCGGTGGCGGCCTACCTCCACGAACGCGACGGCGATCTCAAGAAGGCGGCACGGTTGTACGCGGAGGCGGCGCTGAAGGCGCCCAACCTCGCCGAGCGCGACCATCTGACGCGCCAGGCCGCCCGGCTCAACTCCGCCCGGAGTCGCTGACGCCAACCACCAAGGCGGAGCGGCGAGTTGTGGACACGCTCACTCCCACTGGTACTGCAGGTACTTCCCGTCGAGGGTGATGACGACCCGGTCACCGGCGGGGTCGGGCACGCGGCTGACGTCGAGGCGGAAGTTGATGGCGCTCATGATGCCGTCGCCGCACTGCTCGTGGATCAGCTCCTTGATGGTGGGGCCGTAGACCTGAATGACCTCGTAGAGCCGGTAGATCGTGGGGTCCACGGGTACGGCCGCCTCCAACGCGCCCCGGGTGGGCTGGAGTTGGAAGGCGAGGGCGGCGTCCTCGCCGAGTTCGAGAAGGGCGGCGGCCGTCGCCGCCTCGTCCTTGGACATGGGGTGCTGGCCCAGGAGGGCCGCCGTGGTCCACGCGAGCGGCCGGCCAACGGCCTCCGCCAACTGGGCCCATGTGACACCGGTCTTCACCTTGGCCTGACGGACCGCTTCGCCGGCTTCACCCTTGCTGAGCATGTACAACTCCGTTCCCGGACAGCACTCTCGCCCCCACGCGGTTCAGCCTAGGAGATCGCCCGGGCCGCGACAATGGCGTCATCCTTCACCAAGTGCCGCCATACGACGGACTCCTGGAACTCCGTGGACTCATACTTCGGGACATGACCCACATCGACGTACAGCAGATCGAGCGGGCGAACGCCCTCGAACGCACGCCGGTCGTCTTCGTCCACGGTCTGTGGCTGTTGCCGAGCAGTTGGGACCGCTGGGCGGCGCACTTCGAGCAGGCCGGGTACGCGCCGGTCTCCCTGTCCTGGCCCGACGACCCGGAGACGGTCAAGGAGGCCAACGAGCACCCGGAGGTCATGGCGGGCAAGACGGTCGGCCAAGTCGCCGACCATCTCACGCAGTTGATCGGCACCCTGACCCGCAAGCCGGCGATCATCGGCCACTCCTTCGGCGGACTGCTCACGCAGATCCTCGCGGGGCGCGGACTGTCCGCCGTCTCCGTGGCGATCGACCCGGCACCGTTCCGGGGCGTGCTGCCGCTGCCGATCTCCGCGCTGCGCTCCTCCGCACCGGTCCTCAGCAACCCCGCCAACCGCAGTCGCGCGGTCCCTCTGACCTACGACCAGTTCCGCTACGGCTTCGCCAACGCCGTCGGTGAGGAGGAGGCACGGGAGTTGTACGAGACGTTCGCGGTGCCCGCGCCGGGCGCCCCGCTGTTCCAGGCGGCCACGGCGAACCTCAACCCGTGGACCGAGGCGAAGGTCGACACGGAGAACCCCGACCGCGGCCCGCTCCTGATCATCTCGGGCGAGAAGGACCACACCGTGCCCTGGTCGATCGCCAACGCCTCTTACAAGAAGCAGCAGCACAACAAGAACGTCACCGAGATCACCGAGATCAAGGACCGGGGCCACGCGCTGACCATCGACCACGGCTGGCAGGAGGTCGCGGACACGGCCCTGTCGTTCGTGCGCCGCTATGCCTGAACTCCCTTACGGCCTACCGAGCACCGATGAGTACGCCTACGACGCCGATCTCCTCGACCTCGACCGGAGCTGACCGATGACGATCTCCCGTAGACCCTTACTTCTGGGGGCAGTTGTGGCCGCCGGCACCCTCGCGGCCACAGCGCTCCCTGCCTCGGCGGCCTCCGCCACCGGGGGTGCGCACTCCGCGCCGAAGCCCACCGTGGTGCTGGTGCACGGGGCGTTCGCCGACGCGTCCAGTTGGTCGGCGGTGGCCTCCCGGCTACAGAAGGCGGGTTACTTGGTCGTGGCGCCCGCCAATCCGCTGCGCGGACTGACCTCGGACGCCGCCTACCTCTCCGCGCTCCTCAAGACGATCGACGGCCCGAAGGTCGTCGTAGGACACTCCTACGGCGGCGCGGTGATCACCCAGGCGGCCGCGGGCGACGCGAGTGTGAAGGCGCTCGTGTACGTCGCGGCGTTCGTACCCGACAAGGGCGAGCAACTGGGCGAACTCGGCGCGCGTTTCCCCGGTTCGCAACTGGGCGACGCGTTGCAGCCGCTGCCCGACGGCTTTGGCGGTACCGACCTGGCCATCCAGACGGCGAAGTTCCACGCGGTGTTCACCGCCGACCTCCCGGCCGCCACGTCCGCACTGCTGGGGGCCTCTCAACGCCCCATCAGCGCGGCGGCGTTCACGGACGTCGCCACGGCGGCGGCCTGGCGCGACATCCCCTCGTGGGCGGTCGTGGCGGCGCAGGACCGGGCGATCGCGCCCGACCTGGAGCGCTTCGAGGCCAAGCGCGCCGGTTCGCACACGACCGTCGTGGACTCCTCGCACGTCGTGATGATCTCCCACCCCGACCTGGTCACGAAGGTCATCAAGTCGGCGGCGACAGCGACCGGTTGAGACCCGCTGCGGCTACGGCAGCCGTCGCGCCGCGACCATGCGGACGCGGGGGCTGCCGTCGCTGCGCTGCCCGAACTCAGGCAGGGGGTAGAGGTCGACGTCGAATCCGATCCGCTCCAACTCCGGTCGTACAAAACCGAGTTGGAAGTCCCGGTAGTACATGACGAAGGGCGGTCGCCAGACGGCGTTGCGCACCTTCATCACCGCGTCGAAGCCGGACAGCATCCAGTACGCGGGGGATGTGGGGCGCGGCGGTGCGACGACGGGGAAGGCGAAGCATCCGCCGGGGCGCAGTACGGAGTGGACCTGGGCGAACAGTCCCGGCAGTTCGCGGGGCAGGAAGTGGCCGAACGCCCCGAAGCTCACCACCAGGTCGAAGGCGGGCGCGAAGGGAA
Source organism: Streptomyces colwelliae (assembly GCF_048158785.1). NCBI lineage: Bacteria > Bacillati > Actinomycetota > Actinomycetes > Kitasatosporales > Streptomycetaceae > Streptomyces > Streptomyces colwelliae. The sequence goes on from NZ_JBLTJC010000014.1 coordinate 13,059, forward strand.
GGGCGCGGGCGTCGCCGCGCACCCATGAGACACGGGGACCCGCGGATCGGGTGCGGCCCCGTGCGACGTCGAGCATGCCCGAGCTGAAGTCGACGCCGGTGACGCTCACTTGGCACACCTTGGTCAGCACGTCGACGCCCGCGCCGGTGCCGCAGCACAGGTCGAGTCCGTCGTCGAAGGGGCCGACGCGGCGCAGCGTCGTGGCGACCGCGTCGAGCAGCGGGGCCGGTGTGCGGAACGGGGTGTGGTCGAACTTGGGCGCGAGGAGGTCGTAGCCGTGCTCGACGGACGACAGGGCCTGGACGGCGAGTTCGCGCAGACTGGGGCCTTCGGGGCTGAACATCCGGGTCAGCCTAGGGCAATCCGCTGCTTCAGGATCGCGAGAACGCGCTCGCACCAGCGCAGGTTCTCCTCCTCGAAGGTGATCCCGGCCATCAGCGTGAGATAGGGCCCGATGCGGTCGGCGTCGCGCAGGTACTCCTCCTCGGTCAGACCGCCGAGGAGACGGTCCCGTACGCGCTCGTAGCGGTCGAGCTTGCCGCGCGCCCACGACCTGCGCTCCTCGATCAGCTCCCGGGTCACGGCGGGGTCGGTGCCGTCCATGGCCTGGATCTTGATGAGGAGTTCGTCACGGATGACGGTGGGACGCCGGGGCGGCTCCGCGGCGAAGGTGTCGAGGTCGCGCCGGCCGGCCTCGGTGAGCGTGAACATCCTTTTGTTGGGCCTGCGTTCCTGCTGTACGACCCGTGCCTCGATCAGTCCGTCCTGCGCGAGGCGCTCCAGTTCGCGGTAGAGCTGCTGCGGTGTCGCGGGCCAGAAGTTGGCCAGCGACACGTCGAACACCTTCGCCAGCTCGTAGCCCGAGGCCTCGCCTTCCAGGAGGGCCGCGAGGACCGCGTACTTGAGGGACATGTGGACACGCTAACAGTCGTTGATTAGTCTCATCCACACCTACTCAACTAATTGACTATGAGGTGAGCCGATGCGCGCGTTCCGTGAGGCGGTCGAGGCGCAGGACATGGACGCCGTCGAGGCGCTGCTGGCGAAGGACGTGGTCTTCACCAGCCCGGTCGTGTTCAAGCCGTACCCCGGCAAGGCGATCACCGCGGCGATCCTGCACGGGGTGGCGCGGGTCTTCGAGGACTTCCGGTACGTCCGGGAGATCGGCGACCCGGACGGCAGCGACAGCGCGCTGGTGTTCGCCGCGCGGATCGGCGACCGCGAGCTGACCGGCTGCGACTTCATCCACGTCAACGAGGAAGGCCTGATCGACGAACTGACGGTCATGGTACGGCCGTTGTCCGGCGCCCAGGCTCTCCAGGCGGCCATGGGTGCGCAGTTCGAGCGGATCGCGAAGGAGGCGGAGGCGCGGCTCGCGTGAAGGCCGGGCCCTGAGCCCTGAGCGGCGCGCCTCCGCCATCGCTCACGCGACGGTCAGTGTCAGGGCGCCCGTGTAGGTCTGGCCCGGCGTGATGGCCGTGGCCGTCCCGTCGACCGTCAGCATGACCTTCTTGCCGCGGGGCGCCTTGACGGTCGCGTCGGCGGCGAGGGCGAGCCGGGTCAGGTACGAGGTGCCGGTGACCGTCCAGGTGGAGCCGCTGTCGAGCTGCACGATCGCGCCGTTGTTGACGGCGGCCTGAGCGGTGTTGGTGACGATGCCCAGCTCGTAGAAGGTCGACGCGTCGATGCTGGAGACGCGGTGCTTGGCCGTCGACGCGGAGATGACGCCCTCGACACTGGCGTCCTCGAAGGTGAGGACCATGTTCTTGCCCGTGCGCATGCCGTTGTAGAAGTCGCCCTTCAAGGCTATGGAGTTGAAGGTGGCGGCACCATCAGTGGTGTGGACGGCGGTCGGGTCGAAGGTCGCGTCCTTCGCCGGGTCGCCGGTGGGCTCGGCGTAGACGCCGATGTTCATCATCTTGCCGTTGACGTTGACCGGGCCCGGGTCGTCCAGCTCGATCATCTGGAGGATGATCCCGTCGCGCGGGTTGAGCCGGGCGCCCTGCGAGCCGTCGACGCTGATCGTCGTCTGCTGGCCCTTGTTGAGGAAGGTGGCCCGGTCGGAGTTGATCACCGTGCCGCCGTCGAGGGTGAGTTGGCCGGCGCCGAAGAACATGTAGCCGAAGTGCCCGGAGTCCACGACGGTGTTGCGCACCGGTACCGACGCCAACTCGGCCTTGGACAGCCCGAGTTCCAGCTCGGTGTTGAGCGCGGCGACGGCGGCCCTGGTGCTGTCGCCGTAGTGCACGACCGCAGCGGGGCCCGCGATGATGGTCGCGTAGCTGCCGACGTCGAGCCGGGAGCCGAGCACCCGCACGGTCGCGTCACCGATGGCGTAGGTGCCGTAGCCGTACTCCCCCGTGTTCCCGAAGTGGCTGTTGATCGCGGTCAGTTTGAGCCCGCTGCCGCCCTCGACCGACAGGGCGCCCCAAGTCTCGGAGAAGACGGTGGAGTTGAGGTAGGTGGCCTTGCTGTTCTTGCCGATCAGGTTGGTGGCGCGGACGTTGCCGTCGAGGCCGAGCATCCAGGGCACGGACTCCATGTACGGCGTCTCCACGGTGGCTTGGTAGTCGGCGGGCAGGACGCCGTTGCGGGCGCGGAGTACGGAGTCCTTGACGATGACGTTGGCGCCGTCGTTGGCGATGACGGCGGTGCGGACGACTCCCTGGTTGTCGATCCGGGCGCCGTCCACGACCAGCGTGGTCGAGGAACCGTCGCCGACAACCGCGGCGCCGTAGCCCGCGAAGTCGCAACGGCCGTTGCCCGTAAGGGAGATGGAGGGCTGGTCGAGGGTGTAGGTGGCGTCCTGGACGTACACGCCGTCGAAGCACTCGCCGGTCGAGGTGATCGACACGTTCTTCGCGTAGGCGTCCGTCAGCTTGCCGCCGAGGACGGCCGCGAGGACGGACTTGTCCTTGACCACTCCGTGGCCGTCGACGTAGACCGCCTGCCGGAAGGGGAAGGTGAGCGTCTCGTACGTCACCTCGTTGGCCGCGGCGACGGTCAGGACGACGTCGCCCCGATAGGTGCCGGCCTGGATCAGGGTGGCCGTTCCGCCGGTGGCGGTGAGCAGTTGACCGGTCTCCACTCCGTCGACGGTCAGGGAGAGGCTGGAGCCGTCCGGGGCGGCGATCGTGCCGCCGTCGGCGATGGACAACTCGCTCACGCGGGTGGTCGCGGAGACCGTGTACGTCTCGCCGGATGCGACCGAGATCCGCTTGCCCGAAGCCTTCGTGGCCTTGGTGGCCGTCGGCGCGGCGGTGGCGGAGACCGCCGGCATCAGTACGGCTCCGGCCGTGGCGGTACCGGCGATCAGGACCGAGCGTCGGGTGATCAGCGTCATTGCTTGCCTTCCCAGGGATCGATGCGCCGTTGCGCAGTGTGACCGGCCGGCCGTCGAACGCGGGGTGCGGACGGCCCGGCGGAGGCACCGAAGGTGCGCACGAGGGAGTGAAGCAGCCACAAGAACCAGGGAATAGGCAGGCGGCACACACATATGGGAGTCCGATGCCTCGGATCACGCCGACCATTTCATGGCGGTCACACAGAGTCGTCATAGCGCGTGGACGAGCTTGGACACGACGGAGAGGCGGGCGGCTCGCCGGCCGTCCACCTCGCCGTCTTCCGCACCCCGTCCAGCTACGACGGGGCGATCATCCCGGCCGACAGGTCGATGTCGGCCCCGCACAGGCCGGGCATCGCGAGCATCGCCACGAGTGCCTGGGCGACCTCGTGTTCCTCGACGAGCCGGCCGAGGGCGGCCCGGGAGGCGAAGTCGCGTTCGGCCTCGGCGACCGTGCAGCCGGTCAGTTCGGCGGTGAGCTTGAAGTTGCGGTCCATGCGCGGGCCCCGAACCGGCCCCGGGGAAAGGGAGTTGACCGCGATCCCCCGCGGGCCGACCTCCCCGGCGAGGGTCCGGGTCAGGCCGAGCAGCGCCATCTTGGAGGCGGTGTACGGGGTGCGGTTGAGGAGTGGCCGCTTGCCGCTGACCGAGGCCACGTTGACGATGTCACCGCGCCCCGCCGCGAGCATCGGCGGCAGGAAGGCCCGGCACATCAGGTAGACGCCCCGGACGTTGGCGGCGAACACGTCGTCCCACTCGTCCGGCTCGATGTCGACGAGGGGCCGTACGGGGCCGGCGACTCCGGCGTTGTTGACGAGCAACGACACGTTCTCGTCGGCGAGTTCGGCGGCAAGGGCGCTGACAGCCGACGGGTCGGAGACATCGCAGGAGGCCGTACGAGCCTGTCCGTCGTCCTTGACCACACGTGCGACCGCCTCCGCGAGCGCTGTCTCGTTGCGCCCGACCAGGATCACCCGGGCCCCGGCGTCCGCGAGGGCCAGCGCGAAGGCACGCCCCAGCGGTCCGCCGCCGCCCGTGATCAGTGCCGTGCGGCCTTCCAGGGTCACGGGGTGTTCCAGGGCAGTTCGTCGCCCGCGGCCTTCGCCGCGCGTACGTCGCCGGAGCGTGCGTGGCCCTCGAAAAGCTCGACGCGGGCGGCCCGTCCGCACAGTCGGCCGAGCAGCGCCTGGGAGTCGGCGTCGGTGACCTCCTGATAGGTCACCGTCTTGAGGTACTTCCCCACCCACAGGCCGCCGGTATAGCGCGCGGCACCACGTGTGGGCAGCACATGGTTCGTGCCGATGACCTTGTCGCCGAACGACACACACGTACCCTCGCCCAGGAACAGGGCGCCGTACTGGGTCATCCGCTCCAGCGCGAGGCGTGGTTCTGCGGTGAGCACCTCGACGTGCTCGAAGGCGAACTCGTCGGCGAGGGCGTACAGCTCGTCGAGGGTGTCGACGACATGGACCTGGCCGTGGTCGCGCCAGGCGGGCCCGGCGAAGTCGCGGGTGGGCATGCCGGGCAGGAGGCGCTCAACCTCGGCGATCGTCTTCTCGGCGACCTCGCGAGAGGTGGTGATGAGAACGGCCGGGGAATCCGGGCCGTGCTCGGCCTGGGAGAGCAGGTCGACGGCGCACACGAACGGGTCGGCCCGCTCGTCGGCGAGGACGAGGATCTCGGTCGGCCCGGCGAACAGGTCGATGCCGATCTCGCCGAACAACTGCCGCTTGGCCTCGGCGACATAGGCGTTGCCGGGCCCGGCGATCAGGTTGACGGGCCGCATCGTGTCGGTGCCGACGGACATGGCGGCCACCGCCTGCACTCCGCCGAGCAGCCAGATCTCGTCGGCGCCCGCGAGATGCATGGCGGCGACGGTGGCGGCCGGGATCTCGCCGTGGATGGGCGGCGTACAGGCGACGACCCGGGGTACGGCGGCGACCTTGGCGGTGACGATGGTCATGTGGGCGGAAGCGGTGAGCGGGTAACGCCCGCCGGGGATGTACGCGCCCGCCGCCTGTACCGGAACGTGCTTCTGCCCGAGCCTCACTCCCGGCAGGGTCTCCACCTCGAACTCCCGCAAGGAGTCGAGCTGGTGGCGTGCGAAGGTGCGCACCTGGTCCTGGACGAAACGGATGTCGTCGATGACCTGTTGCGGCACCGACGCGACGATCTTCTCGACCTCCTCGTCCGTCAGCCGGAAGGAGTCGGGGCTCCACTTGTCGAACTTCTCGGAGTAGGCGCGCACCGCCTCGTCGCCGCGCGCACGGATGTCCGCGATGACGCCGGTCACGGTCTCCCGCACCTGGTCGAGTGAGGCGGTCACCTCTGACGTGGGCACGGCGTGCTTCAGGATCGTTGCCACAACTGCGGCCTCTCTCATGCGGGTTGGGTGTTCTGTTCAGACCGGCGGTGCTTCGAAGAGCACGTCGGGGTCGTTGAACTGCTCCTTGGCGACCGACTCGCTCATCGGGTCGGCGGTGCCCCACTGGTCCTGGGTGATGGGGTCGTCGACGTCATGACGGCCCGGATGCCACAAGTCCTCTTCGAGGACCGCGAGTTCGGTCGTGTACTCGACGGTGTTGCCGTGCGGGTCGTGGAAGTACGAGAAGGTGTTGTCGCCCGCGAGATGCCGGCCGGGTCCCCAGGTGAGCCGGGTCCCGGCGCGCAGCGCACGCCCGGTGCCGCGCATGTACTCCTCGACCCCGCGCATCTCGAACGAGGCGTGGTGCAGGGACACATGGGGGCCTCGGGCGATCGCGAAGGAGTGGTGGAGCGGGCTGCACCGCAGGAAGTACATGAGGTCACCCATGTGCGTCGAGTACAGCGTGTCGGTGAGGCGGAACCCGAGGTGCCGGACGTAGAAGTCCCGCAGCCCTTCCGGGTCCTGGGAGTTGACCACACAGTGCGAGAGCCGGACCGGTATCGCCTCCCGCTCCTCGATCTTCCGGTGAGCGCGGGTCTCGACATCCGCCGAGACCTCGACAACCCGCCCGTCCGGGTCGAAGAACCGGAAGCCGTAGCCCCCGCCCGGAGTGTCCAACCCGCCGGGCTCACCGAGGAGTTGGACCCCGGCCCGCCCCAACCGCCCGTGCAGCTCGTCCACGGCGGCCGGCGACACGGCCCCGAAGGCGACGAGGTCCATCCGCTTCCGCTCGTCCGCGCGGATACGGACGATGTACTGCTCGGGACTGCCCTCGGCGGCGAAGAAGACGACACCACTGTCGTTGGCAACCTCGCTCAGACCCCACGTCGTGCCGTAGAAGGCGCGCTGGCGGGCGAAGTCCGGTACGGCCAGGTCGACATGGCGCAGATGGGTGATGGGCTGGAAGCTCATGCGTGGCTCCTGACGGTGTTGCGCTGGTGGCCCAGCCCGGTGATCTCCGACTCCACGACGTCACCGGGTTTCAGGAAGACGCCCCAGTGCGCGCCGTTACCCGCCGGCGAACCGGTCAGCAGCAGGTCGCCGGGGCGCAGGGTGGTGGTCGTGGAGACGTACGCGATGAGCCGGGGAATATCGAAGATCATGTCCTTGGTGGACTCGTCCTGCCGGACAACTCCGTTGTGGCGCAGGGTGATCCGCAGATCACCGGGGTCACCGACGAAGGCCGCCGGCACCAGGAAGGGCCCGGTCGGCAGAAACGTGTCGGCGTTCTTCGCGGTGAACCAGTCGGTACCGATGGCCTTCAGATCGGGCCGGTAGAGACGATCGCGAGTCGTGAGGTCGTTGCTGATGGTGTACCCGGCGACGTACTCCATCGCCTCCTCGACCGGAATGTTCTTGCCCGACTTGCCGATGACCAGGGCGAGTTCGAGTTCCCAGTCGTGCTGTTCGCCGAGTTCCGGGAGCACGATGTCGTCGTAGGGACCGCAGATCGCGCGCGGGGAACCGAGGAACACGTACGGCACCCCGTTACGGGCACGCTCGTCCATCATCAACTCGGCGTCCGCACGGGCTTCTTCGGGAGTGGCGCCGTGCACACTCTCCTTCTCGGCGGCGACCAGATCGACAACATGCTTGCGGTAATTGGCGCCACTCTGAAGGATCAGGCCGGGCTCGAACGGGGTCAGGACCCGCAGGTCGGCCAGCCCGTGCCAGGTCCCCCCGGTGGACAGGGCCAGGTCTTCGAGCCGGGGCAGCCAGGTGCTCCACTCCTCGACGAGCGCGCGGACGGACGGCACGAGGTCGGAGAGGTCGCGCACGCGGTCGCCGGTGACCAGGCCGGGGAAGTCCTCCCCACCCTCCTCACCGGAAGCGAACGTGCCGAGCGCGAACGGTCCGGCATGGGTGGGCAGTTGATCGGGCACGGCGCTCTCCTCGTACGGGTGGGGGCTCGCCCTCGACGCTAGGCAGCCTCGGGGCGCGGCGGAAATGGCGATCCGCGATGCCTGCCATCACCGGCCCGCCGGCCCCGGGGCCGCTGCTCCATCACCGGCCCGCCGGGCCCGGGACCGCTACTCCGTCGGCGGCCCGCCGGACGCTGAACCGCTGGTCCATCGCCGTACGGGATGCATGACGTCCCCCTTGCCGATGCCTCGATCCGTTGACCGTGCATCGACCGCCCACGCAGGCTCGGAGCACCCACTTTCCCGAGGAGAAGCCCGAGGAGAAGAGCGTGATAGTCGAGCATGCCGAGCTGACCGTCGAGGCGGGTCGTGAGCGGGAGTTCGCGGAGGTGTTCGGCAAGGCCCGTGAGGTGCTCGCCGAGGCCGACGGGTTCCGCTGGGCCGAGCTGCTGCGCGGTGCGGAGCGGCCTCGGACCTTTCTGCTGCTGGTCGGCTGGGAGTCGGTCGAGGCCCACACGGTCGGCTTCCGGGAGTCCGAGGCCTTCGGCCGCTGGCGGGCCCTGGTCGGGCCGTTCTTCGCCGGGCCGCCGGCCGTCGAGCACTTCCACGAACTCGGCGCCCGCTTCTCGGTCTGACGTCACTCGTCGTCTACGTTCGCAAGGAACCCCCATGCCCGTACAAAAGGTGCTCGTCGTCGGCGGCGGCATCACCGGAAGCGTGCTGTGTCTCGCGCTCGCCCAGCGTGGCGCCGAGGTGGAGCTCGTCGAGATCTCTCCGCAGTGGTTCGGTGTGGGCCATGGCATCACCATTCAGGGCAACGCGCTCAAGGCGCTGCGGTCCGTGGGTGTCCTGGACCGGGTGCTGTCCCGGGCGGTGCCGTTCGACATCATGCGGCTGCGCCGCGCCGACGGCGGGCTGCTCACCGAGTTGCGCACCCCGCACACCGGTGGGCCCGAACTGCCGTCCACAGCGGGGGCGTTGCGTTCGGACCTTCAGGACGCGCTGTGCGACGCGGTGCACGCGCACGGAGTGCGGGTCCGCCTCGGGCTGAGCGTGGACCGACTCGACCGGTCGCCGGACCATGTGGACGTGGCCTTCACGGACGGTTCGGCCGGCCGCTACGACCTCGTCGTGGGCGCCGACGGCATCAACTCGGCGATGCGCGCCCTGATCGGCATCGACGCCAAGCCCCGCCCCGTCGGCATGTCGATCTTCCGGGTCGTCGCCGACCGCCCGGCCGAGATGGACTGCGCCGAGGTGTACTACGGCGGCCCCCGCTTCAAGGCCGGCTACAGCCCGATCTCCCCCGACCAGTGCTACGCCTACCTCCTCGACGAGAACCTCGACACCACCCTGGTCGGCCCCCGCGCCCCGCTCGACCTGCTGCGCGAACGCGGCGCCGGGTACGGCGGCACCTGGGGCAGGATCCTCGCCTCGCTGCCCGACGACACGGCGGTCGACTACCGCTGGATCGAGGCGATCCTCGTCGACGAGCCCTGGCACCGTGGTCGGGCCATGGTCATCGGCGACGCCGCGCACGCCTGTCCGCCGCTGATCGCGCAGGGGGCCGCGATGTGCATGGAAGACGCGGTACTGCTCGCGGAGTTGGTGACCGGGGACGAGCCGACCGAGAAGACGCTGGACCAGTTCATGGCCCGGCGACTGCCTCGCGTCCGGATGGTCCTGGAGAACTCCCTCCAGCTCGCCGACTGGGAGATCCACCCGGACACCCCCGGCGCCGACCCGGCACGGATCATGTCGGAGACCCTGGACAGCCTGACGGCGGCGGCGTGAACAGCTCGCCCGTGGTCGACTTCCACGGCCACCTCGCCGTCCCCGCCGCCGACGCCCTGGTCGCGGGCACCCCGGGTCTCGCCGCCGAACTCGCGGCCGAGCAGCGCGCCCACTCCCCCGCGTCTCTGACCGCCAACCGCGCCCAACTCCAGCGCCTGGCACCCAAGTTGACGGACGTCACCACACGCCTGGCGGACCTCGACGCGATGGGCGTCGACGTCCAGGTGGTCGGCCCGATGCCGATGCACCACTACTGGGCGGACCCGGACCTGGCGATCCACCTCGCCCGCACGGTCAACGCGGCCGTGGCCGCGCACTGCGCCGTCGCACCCGACCGCCTGTACGGCCTGGGCACCATCCCGCTCCAACACCCGGACCTCGCGGTCGCGTTGCTCGATCAGGCGGTCAACGACCATGGCCTGTACGGCATCAGCGTCTCCACGACGGTCGACGGCCGCGAACTCGCCGACCCCGCGCACGACGCGGTGTGGCAGCGGGCCGAGGAGCTGGACGCGATCGTCTTCGTGCACCCCTGGGGCTGCTCCCTCGGCGAACGCCTGGCCACCAACTACCTGGGAAACACCGTCGGTCAGCCGGTGGAGACGACGGTCGCGCTCTCGCAGCTCATCTTCACCGGCGTCCTCGACCGCTTCCCGCGCCTCAAGCTGGTGGCGGCGCACGGCGGCGGCTACCTGCCCACGTACATCGGCCGTTCGGACCACGCCTGGCAGGTACGGGAGGACGCGCGCGGCTGCGCCGATCCGCCGAGCGCCTATCTGCGGCGGATGTGGTTCGACGCGCTGGTGTACACCCCGCACGCGCTGCGCCATCTCGTCGAGGCGGTGGGCGCGGACCGGGTCGTCCTCGGCACCGACCACCCCTTCGACATGGGTGTGGACGACCCGGTGGCCCGCCTCGACGCGGCCGGGCTCACCCCGGCCGACCGGGCCGCCGTCGCCGGGGGCAACGCCCTCGACCTGCTGCTGAAAGGACGTACGCGATGACCGCAGGTGCCCTCGGTCCGATCGAGGAAGAACTCGCCAAGGCCCGTTCCGCCTACCGCAATTGGGGCCGCTGGGGTGAGGAGGACGTGCTCGGCACGCTGAACTTCATCGACGACGCGATCCGCGCCCACGCGGTGGGCCTGGTGCGGCGCGGGCGGTCCTTCTCGCTGGCCCAGGAGTTCAACGAGTCGGGCCCGCAGCGCGGCTTCCGCGGCCGTATCAACCCGGTCCACTACATGAAGGACACCGGCTCCGACGCGGCGGCCGGCACCCAGGGCTTCCCGCACGGCTTCGGCGGCGCCGACGACCACGTCGTGATGCCCTTGCAGGCCTCCACGCAGTGGGACGGGCTGGGCCACATCTACGACAACAAGCAGGCGTGGAACGGCCGTCCGTGCACCATCGTCAACGGTGACGGCGACTCGGTCACCGGCATCGAGCACATGAAGGAGGCCTTCACCAGCCGTGGGGTCCTCCTAGACGTGGGCCGCGCGGTCGGCGACGAGAACGGCGAACTCCCGGACGGATTCCCCATCTTGGAGGAGCACCTGCGGGCCACGATCGAGACGCAGGGCGCGACCAGTTCCGTACGGCGCGGAGACCTCGTCCTGATCCGCACCGGGCAACTCGGCCGTGTACGGCGGCTCGGCGCGTGGGGCGGTTACGCCGCCGGTGACGCGCCCGGCCTCTCCTTCACCACCCTCGGCTGGCTGCACCGCACGGAGATCGCGGCGATCGCCTCCGACACCTGGGGACTTGAGGTACGGCCCTACGAGTTCCCGCAGCCCGCGATGTCCCCGCTGCACCAGATAGCGATCCCCAACATGGGTCTCCCGCTGGGCGAGATGTGGGACCTGGAGGCACTGGCCGAGGACTGCGCGGCCGACGGCGTCTTCGAGTTCCTGCTGGTCGCCGCGCCGCTGCCGGTGACCGGTGCGGTGGGTGCCCCCGTCAACCCGATCGCGATCAAGTGAGCCCGCCCGTGACCGCATTCAATCGGGGGACGACCCCCGAGCCCCCACACCGGAACCGCTTCTCCGGCACCCTCCACCTCCCCGACGACGAGGACTTCGAGACGGCGTGCTTCGGGCGGGTCTTCAACGCCCGCCGCCCGACCGACCGTTCACCGGCCGCCGTCCTCACGGCCGAGTCGGAGCAGGACGTCGTCGAAGGGGTACGGCTCGCCCTGGAGCGGGGCTGGCAGGTCACCGTCCGTTCCGGCGGGCACAGTTGGGCCGCCTGGTCGGTGCGCCAGGACGCCCTGCTCATCGACCTCGGGGGCTTCCGCGAGATGGCGTACGACCCGGGGACGGGGATCGTGACCGCGACGCCCAGTGTGAAGGGCGGCGACGAACTCAACCCGTATCTCGGCGAGTTCGGCCGTTTCTTCAACGGCGGGCACTGCCCCTCCGTCGGTATCGGCGGCTTCCTGCTCCAGGGCGGGCAGGGCTGGAACGCGCGCGGCTGGGGTTGGGCGGCGGAGAACATCGTGGCCATCGATGTCGTCACCGCCGAGGGCGAGTTGGTGCGCGCCGACGAGACCCACCACGCCGATCTGTTCTGGGCGGCGCGCGGCGCGGGCCCCGGTTTCTTCGGCATCGTCACCCGCTTCCATCTGCGTACGCGCCCACTGCCGACGTACCTGGGCCACACCGTGCACGCGTACCCGCTCGCCCTGTTCGACGAGGTCATGACCTGGCTGCACGGCATGCACCACACGGTCTCGGACCTGGTCGAGATCGTCGCGCTCACCCAGACACCGCCCGACCTGGACGAACCGGTGCTGCTGGTCACAGGCGTGTCGATGACCGACACCGCCGAACAGGCCGCCGAGGCCCTGGCGCCGCTGCACGCCAACCCGTACGCGGACCGGGCCCTGTTCCGCGTGGAGGCCCAACAGACCACCCTCGCCGAGCAGTTGGCGGGGCAGCGCAGCGCCAACCCCGAGGGCCACCGCTACCTGGTCGACAACGCCTGGCTGACCGGCCCCGCCGACGAGGTCGTCCCGGCGATCCGCAAGGCGTTCACCGAGCAGCCCACCCGACAGACCTTCACCATCTGGTTCTCCATGGCCCCGCTGCGCCAACTCCCCGACATGGCCTTCTCGTTGCAGTCGGAGATCTACTGCGCCACGTACGTCATCCACGACGACCCGGCACGGGACGCGGAGTTGCTCGCCTGGCTGGACGGGGCGATGGCGGACATGGAGCCGGTGACCGCCGGCCAGTACCTCGGAGACTCCGACTTCACCGTGCGGCAGTTGAGGTTCATGGGCGACGAGCAGTGGCGGCGGTTGCGGGAGATCCGGGCCGCGTACGACCCCAAGGGGCTCTTCGCCGGCCACCTCAGCACGGGGGCCGTCACCAACACCAACCACTGGGAGCAGTGAGCGATGCGTTTCGCGACATACGAGTACGAGGGCGTGGAGCGCGCCGGGGTCCTGCGCGACGGGACCGTACATCCGCTGCCCGAGGGCATCACGGTACTGACCCTGCTGGAGCAGGACGTGCTGCACGCGGCGGGCACCGAAGCGCTGCGCGCACCAAGCGATTTGACGGTGGATCAGGTCCGGCTGCTGCCTCCCCTCAAGCCGCCGTCCATCCGGGACTTCGTCGGTTTCGAGGCGCACATCGAGGGGGTCTCGAAGTCCCTGGACGGGCTGGAGCACGTGCCCGAGGAGTGGTACCGGGCGCCCAACTTCTACTTCACCAACCCCCATGCCGCGTACGGCGCGCACGACAACGTGCCGGTCCCGGCGGGCTGTTCGGTGCTCGACTTCGAGTTGGAGGTCGGGGTGGTCATCGGCCGCAGCGGGCGTGATCTCACGCCGGAGCAGGCGCGCGAGCACATCGTCGGCTATCTGGTCTTCAACGACTGGTCGGCGCGCGATCTGCAGAAGCCGGAGAAGAACCTCGGGCTCGGTTTCTCCAAGGGCAAGGACTTCGCGAACACGCTGGGCCCCTGTCTGGTCACCGCCGACGAGGTCGAGGACCGGCGCGACCCGGACGGCTTCCTGGACCTGGAGATGACGGTCACCCTCAACGGCGAGCTGATCGGCCGCGACACCCTCGCCAACGTCTCCTGGACCTTCGAGGAGATGATCGCCTACGCCTCCCGGGACGCCTGGGTGCGCCCCGGGGACATCCTCGGCTCGGGCACCTGCGGGTGGGGCGCGCTGGCGGAGTTCTGGGGCCGGGTCGGCGAGCGCACCCCGCCGCCGCTCCGGCCCGGCGACGAGGTGACACTCTCCGTGGAGCGCCTCGGCACCCTCTCCAACCGCGTCGTGCCCGGCCGCAGGGACGTATACCTGCCGCGCGCCCGCAAGCGCGGCCGGACACCGCGGCCGTAGACCTTGCCGCACTTGTGCCTGAATACCTTCCGACCTGCACACATCCAGGGATCCGATGGTTGCTATCGGATCCCTGTGACTTCTCTCCCGGCCCCTTCCTCGGCGGGAATCCGGTCGTTACGCTCCGGTTTCACCGAGCTTCAACGACGCGGCCGGAAGGACACACGCATGGGTCTGGGAGCAATCGACCTGAATCTTCTGGTGGCTCTGGAAGCCCTCCTGGAGGAAAAGAACGTCACTCACGCGGGGGTGCGGCTGTCCACCAGCCAGTCCGCGATGAGCGGCTCCCTGGCCCGGCTGCGGCGGCACTTCAACGACGAGCTGCTGGTGCGGGTGGGCCGCGAGTACGAGCTGACCCCGCTCGCGGAGCGGCTGCTGCCGGTCGTCCAGTCCTCCCTGCACAAGGCGGAGGAGGCGCTGTCGCTGACCAGGCACTTCGACCCGTCGCGCAGCCGGCAGCGGTTCTCGGTCGTGATGTCCGACTACGTCATGACGGTGTTCGTGGAACCCCTGCTGCGGGCCCTCGCGCAGGAGGCGCCGGGCATCCGTATCGACTTCCACCCGATCGTCATCGGGCAGTTGGAGACCGAGACCCATCTGCGCTGCCACGACCTGATGATCGTGCCGCTCGGCTACCAGCTGCCCGGTGTCAGCGAGGCCGTGATGCACGACCGGTTCGTGTGCCTCGTCGACCCGGACAACCCTCGTCTGGTCGACGGGCGGCTCTCGCTGCGCGACCTCGCCGAGATGCCGCACGCGGCCTGCGCCGTCGGCAAACTCACCCCCGCCGACCGGCAGTTGGAGACCCTCGGCATCACACCCCGGGTGCAGGTGAGCACGCCCGGTTTCAACGTGCTGCCGTTCCTGGTGGGCGGCACCGACCTGGTCGCGGTGGTCCCCGAGCGGCTCGCCCGGCGCTACGAGGGATTCGCGCGCTGTGTCGTCGTACCGACGCCCTTCCCGGACGTACCGCTGGTGGAGGCCATGTACTGGCACCACAACCGGCACGCGGACCCGGCGCACCGCTGGCTGCGGGAGACGGTCCGCAGGGTGGGCGCGTCGCTGAACGACCCGGTGGTGCGCGAGATCGCCGACGAGATCGCCGACGCGGATGCCACCCATGCCGATCGTGCGTTTCCGGAGCTGACCCCGGCTTCCTAGCGTGGACGGGAGACAGCCCGCACCCCCTGGAGGAACCGTGAGCCGCACGCGTCTGGCCGGTCGTACCGTCGTCGTCACCGGGGCCGCGCAGGGCCAGGGAGCCGCCGAGGTGGCGGCCGCGGCCCGGGAGGGTGCGACGGTGATCGCGACCGACGTCCTGGACGAGGCGGGCGAGAAGCTCGCCGCGTCACTCCGGGGCGACGGCCTCGACGTGCGCTACCGGCACCTGGACGTGTCGTCGCCGGAGGACTGGGCAGGGCTGGCGGCGACGCTCACCGAGGTGCACGGTCTCGTCAACAACGCGGGCATCGCCATGCGCGCCCGTCTCGGTTCGGTCGAACTCGCCGACTGGAACCGGGCGTTCGCCGTCAACACCACGGGCGCGTTGCTCGGCATTCAGGCCCTCACCCCGCTGATGCCGGCCGGTTCGTCCATCGTGAACGTCGGCTCGGTCGCGGGCCTCACCGCGCATCACGCGGTCGCGTACACGGCCAGCAAGTGGGCGCTGCGCGGGCTTTCGAAGGTGGCCGCGCTGGAACTGGCCCCACGCGGCATCCGTACGAACGTGATCCATCCCGGCTACATCGAGACCCCGTTGATGGCCTCGGCGAACCCGGTGTTCGTCCAGGCCCACCTGTCGCTGACCCCGCAGGGCCGCGCGGGCACGGTCGACGAGGTGGCGCCGCTGGTCGTCTATCTGCTGTCCGACGAGGCGTCGTACGTCAACGGCGCGGAGATCACCGTGGACGGCGGGTACGCGGCGCACGGCGGGGTGAAGGCGATCACGAACGCCCTCGACGCGTCGTGACGGCCGGCGTCCTGGGCGACACCGGCCGTCGTGGGTGAGGAGCGAAGCCCTACTGATCGGTGCGGTCGGTACGGAAGTTGGCGGTCAGCCGGTTGATGCTCTTGACCGCGAGTTCGGCGAAGTTCGAGCGGGCGACGATGGCGGTGGTCTCGCCGTGCCGTCGGACGCTGCGCAGGTCGCGCTGGACCTGGCGCGAGAGCTGGTGGAGTTCCCGTTGGGCAGTGGCGAGCCGCTGCTCGGCGGCGCTTCGGGCCTGTCGGTGCTCGCGTCGGGTGCGGGGAGCGCCGGTGCTGTCGGACGAGGTCTCTGTGGGCATGCCGGTGCTCGCTTCCGTGGTGGTGGGTCGCGTCGCCGCGAGGGGGCGGACGCCGACGGTGTCCAAATAGGCTTCTACGGCGGGGAGTTCGGCGGTGTCGACCACGGCGGCGACGTATCCGTCCGGGCGGACGAGCACCCACTGCTCGGAGGACAGTCCGTAGGCCTTCTGGACGCGGTCTCCGCTGTCGAGGATGTCGCCCCGGGTGCCGATGGTGTGGATGTGCAGGCCGGGGCGGGGTGTTGGGGCCGAGGCCTCGTCCACGTCGTGGCCGAGGAGGGTCCAGTGGGGTCCTTGGAACAGGCTGAACAGGCGGGTGGGGAGGCCGCCCGTGCCGGTGACGGGCGAGTCGGGCGCGCGGTCGCCGGCCAGTACACCCTTGTCGCGCCCGGAAGTGCGCAGCGACAGGGGGGAGTTCAGGTAGCCGAGGTCGAGCTGGCTGACCTCGCGGCCCCGGCGGATGTCACGGTTCTTGGCCGCTTCGAGCAGCTTCTCGGACAGGCCGAGGACGGCTTCGGCGATGGGCCGGCGTTCCTGCTCGTACGTCTCCAGGAGGGATTCCGGTGCGCCGTCGAGTACGGCGGCGAGCTTCCAGCCGAGGTTGTAGGCGTCCTGGACACTGGTGTTGAGGCCCTGCCCGCCGGTCGGCGGGTGGCAGTGCGCGGCGTCCCCTGTGAGGAACACGCGCCCCCGCCGATAGGTGTCGGCCAGCCGGGCGTTCATCTGGAACGCGGACGCCCAGGACACGGAGCGGATCACGACGTCGTCGCGGCCGGTGCGTTCGCGGAAGAAGGCGGTGAGTCCCTCGGCCGAGAGGTCCAGGTCGACGTCGAAGGGGACGGGGGCCTGGAGTTGGAACATGTCGGTGCCGTAGAGCGGGCACATCGAGACCTGCCCGGCGGTGTCCTCGCCCCAGCGGTGCCAGGCGTCCGACGAGACGCCGTCGACGTACACGTCGGCCACGATCGCCCGGACGCCGAGGGTCTTGCCGGGAAAACCGATACCGAGCGTCTTACGGACGAAGCTGGATCCGCCGTCGGCACCGATCAAGTACCTTGCCCGTACGGCCTGTTCACCATCCGAGGTGGCGATGCGCGCGGTCACGCCGCCTGCGTCCTGGTCGAAGCCGACGAGTTCGTGGCCGTAGCGCGGGGCGCGACCGAGTTCCGCGAGCCGTTCACGCAGCCGGCGCTCGGTGAGGAACTGCGGGACGAGCAACGGTATTTGGTACGGCTCCTCCGGCGTCGGCTCCGACATCTCCACGCCGACCTGGTCGATGGGCCCGTCCGCGGTGTAGATGCGCTGGACGGGATACTCACCGCCGGAGGCGACGATCCGGTCGATCACGCCGAGGTCCTCGAACACCTCCTGGCTGCGCGGCTGGATGCCCTTGCCGCGGGAGCCGACGAACGGCTGCGGTGCCTTGTCGATCAGCAGGAAGGCGATGTTCCTGCGGGCGAGGTCGAGGGCGAGGGTCAGACCGGCCGCGCCGGTGCCGCAGATGACGACGTCGGTGGCTGTGGTGGGGGACATGGCTCCAGGCTCCTTGGGAGATTCCGGTACGAACTGCGTGACGGTCAGGGCGAGTTCAGGGCACCAGGACGGTGCGTACGCCCGGGACCTCGGGCGCGCTCCAGGCGCTCTCGACGTCGGCGAGGGGTACCGCCTTGGCGGTGACCGCGATGCCGCCGCTCTCGATCTCCTCGACCAGGGAAGGGAGTTCCTCCAGATACGTCCTGGTGGACACCGCGCCCTGGCCGTTGCCCTGGAGCCGGAAGTTCGCCGAACGCAGTGCCACTGACGGGAGTTCGATGGTCGGGCCCGCCATGGCGCCGATCTGGATCCAGTTCAGGGCGCGGCCGCGGTCGGCGCGGGCCCGCAGCACCGCCATGATCGCGTCGCCGGCCGGCTTGCCCCACAAGTAGTCGATGACCAGGTCGACTTCGGCGGCCTCCTTGGCCAGCGCCGTCGCGGTGGCATCGGCATCCTCGGTGAGCGCGACGGTCGCGTCCGCGCCGATTCCGGGCAGCGCCGCCAGCCGGGCCTGGTCACGTCCGGCGCCGACGACCCGCCCGGCACCGAGCCGCTTGGCGACCTGGACGGCCATCTGTCCGGCATTGCCGGTGGCGCCGAGGATCAGCACCGACTGCCCGGCCTCTATCGGAACGCGGCGGCGCAGTGCGACCCAGGACGACATGGCGGGGTTCATCGCGGCGGCGATCTTCACGACGTCGGCGCCGTCGGGGAGCGGGATGCTGTGCCGGCTGTCGATGACGGTCCGGGTGGCCATCGGGCCGACGAGTTCATCGTCGGCGACGAAGTACACCAGGCGCCCGTCCGCACGCCGGCCGACCCCGTCGACTCCGGGCACCAACGGCAGCTTCCCGGTGCTGGTGTAGTGGCTGCCCGACGCGCCGGTGCGCACCCGGGGGTGCAGGCCCACGGCGAGGACGTCGACGATCTCCTGGTCCTCGTCGGTCGGCGCTGGCAGGTCGAAGGGATCGTAGCGGGGCGGGTTGTCGAACGAGCTGACGACGGCGGCGTGGATGTCCATGGCTGCTCTCCTGGGATTCGGCACACGGGACGAGAGGGCGGGGTACGGAGCACAAGCGGGTACGGGACACGACAGGCTTAGTAGGCGCCACGAAGGTTGGTGCCACGAAGGTTTTAGTACGTGACACCAATCAAATTAGTAGGTGCCGCGTACCTTTGCAAGTAGAATCCGTGACATGACCTCACCGCACGACACCGCTCCCCCGGCGACCGAGGACCTCGGCCTGGTCGACGCCCTCGCCCAGCTGTCGTTCCTCGTGCAGAACGCCCTGGCCGAGCTCGCCGGGGAGCACGACCTGTCGATCACCCAGACACGGCTGCTCGGGATCCTGCGGGACCGGGAGCCGACGATGAACGAGCTAGGCCGTCACCTGGGCCTCGACAAGTCCTCGATCACGGGACTGGTGGACCGCGCCCAGCGCCGGGGGCTGGTCACCCGCACGCCCAGTACCGTCGACCGCCGCTCGTTCCAGGTGTCGATCACCGACGCCGGCCGCGATGTCGTCGCACAGGTCGGCGCGCGCTTCGCGGAGCGGATCAAGGACTGTGCCGCACCCCTGACCGAGGCGGACCGCAAGCGCCTGTCCCGCCTGGCAACGCGCCTCGTGACCGCCGACGCCCAGTCACGCGGCATCGACCTGAGCACCACGCCCCGCTGACCGGACTCCGTCAGACGGTGCCGCGCGGCACCGTCACCACGTGCTTGCCCACGACGCCGCCGCGCTCGAACGCCTGGTGCGCCGCGGCGATGTCCGCGAGCGGGTACACGCTGTCGATCACCGGGCGCAGCGCGCCCGAGCTGACATGGCCGGCCACGTCGCGCAGCACGGGGGTCTCGGGGTTGGCGCTGAAGGTGCGGATGCGGCGGGAGCCGTGCACGCTCGACGCGGCGATCGCGGCGATGGCGGACGGGGAGAGTCCGACGGTGACCATCCGGCCGCCCTTGGCCAACCGGCCGCGGTAGCAGTGCAGTTCCGTGCCGACGGTGTCGACGATGACGTCGAACGGCCCGATCTGGTCCGAGGTGGTGGAGCCGTAGTCGAGGACCTCGTCGGCTCCGAGGTCGGTGAGGATCTTGGCGTGGCGGTCGCGGGCCAGCGCGGTCACATGGCCGCCCATCGCGTGCGCCAGCTGCACGGCGGCCGTGCCGACTCCGCCGGCCGCACCCCGGACCAGGACCTTCTCGCCGCTCACCAGGCGCACACTGTCGCGCAGCGCGATCAGCGCGGTGGAACCCGCCACGACCAGGGAGGCCGCCTCGACAGAGGAGAGGTCCGCCGGGGCGTGTGAGATGCGCTCCGCGGAGACCACGACGTACTCGGCCGCCCCCGCGACGGAGTGCCGCTGCCGGGGATGCACCATGCCCCACACCCGGTCCCCGACCCGGTAGCCGTCGACACCGGCACCGGTTGCGGCGACGACGCCGGCGAAGTCCAGCCCCACGCCGATCGGGAACCGGCGCCCCGACACCATCTTCAACTCCCCCGCCCTGACGATCACGTCGTGCCCGTTCACGCTGGACGCCTCGACCGACACCAGCACCTCACCCGAGCCGGGAGCGGGACGATCCACTTCATTGACCCGCAGAACGTCCGCAGTACCGAAACTCGTGATCTGAACGGCCTTCATGTCGCTGTTCCTTCCGTGGCCCGCTGTGTGGTTGATCCGATGCTGGACCCCGCACGCGAGATCACGGTCGTTCTCCTTTTCCTGGGTCTGGCAGACCCACCCTCGCGGGCCGTGCCGACGGCATACTGGCGCGGTGAACGACACCTCCCCCGGCATGAGCGACGATCCCCGACGCGAACTCGCGGAGTTCCTGCGCACCCGCCGAACTCGGCTGCGGCCAGAGGACGTTGGCCTGGAGCCCGGCCCACGCCGGCGCGTCGCGGGCCTGCGGCGCGAGGAGTTGGCCCTGCTGGCGGGGGTGAGTTCGGACTACTACCAGCGCATGGAGCAGGGCCGCGACGTACGCCCCTCCGAACAGGTGCTGGACGCTCTCGCGCGGGCCCTCGACTTCTCCGCCGAGGAGACCCGCCACCTGCACAGCCTCGCCGCCGCCGCACGCACGCCGGTCCAACTGCCGCGTTCGTACGAGCCGGAGAAGGTACCGGACACCACGCGACGGCTGCTGCACGGCATGACCGCGCCCGCTCTGGTCGTCGGCCGTTTCCTGGACGTGCTGGCCTGGAACCCGCTCGGTGGCGCCCTGCTCGGGGACTTCACCCGGCAGCCCCAGAAGGAGCGGAACCTGCTGGCACTGTTCCTGCACCCCCAGGCCGACCGGACCTGCCCGAACCGGGCGGCCACCGTCGCGGAGCTGATCGGGATGCTGCGGACGCAGGTCGCCGCCGATCCGGGGAACCCGCGCGCCGTCGAGCTGGTCGGTGAACTCGCCGTCCGCAGCGACGAGTTCGCGGCCCTGTGGGCCCTCCACGACGTGACCGAACCGACCCGCGGCCAGATGCGCCTCGACCACCCCCGGGTCGGCGAACTCAACCTGGACTGGGACGCCTACCCGATACCGGGCAACCCGGGCCCCGCGCTCATGGTCTGCACCGCCGCCGAGGGCAGCCTCGACGCCGAGCGACTCCAACTCCTCGCCGGCCTGCTCGACGTCCGCTGAGGAGGGGCCTCGGTCAGCCGCGCAGACGGAGGCCCGCGAGCCAGACGTTCGGGGTGCCGGGTTCCGGCTCATCGGCCGCCAGTCGGGCCAGGGTCTGCCGTACGCGGCGCAGGAGTGCGAGGGCGGTCATCAAAACCTCCGGTGTCGTGGGCTGCTTTCACCCCACCGACGAACGGCTCCTACGCGGATCGACACTCCGCGAGCCGCCGCTCCAGAAACCTTCGCTCCGCGTCGTTCTCCACCAACTCCAGCGCCCGTTCGTACGCGACAGCCGCTTCCTCCGTGCGGCCGCTGCGGCGCAGCAGATCGGCGCGGGTGGCGGGCAGCAGGTGATAGTCGGCCAGTTCGCCCGACCGCTCCAGCTCGGCCACCAACTCCAGCCCCGCGTCCGGGTGTTCGGCCATGCCCACGGCCACCGCCCGGTTCAGGCGCACCACGACGGAGGGCACGAAGCGCTCCAACTCGCCGTACAGGCCCGCTACATCTGCCCAGTCGGTCTCCTCGGCCGTGGGCGCGGTCGTGTGGCAGGCGGCGATGGCGGCCTGGATCTGATACGGCCCGGGGCGGCCCCGGCGCAGCGCGGTCTCCAACAGGGCGGCGCCCTCGTCGACTTCGGCCCGGTCCCACGCCGTACGGTCCTGGTCCTCCAAGGTCACCAACTCGCCCGCCGCGTCCACCCGTGTGCCACGGCGGGCGTCGTGCAGCAGCAACAGGGCCAGCAGGCCGAGGACTTCGGGCTCGTCCGGCATCAGGCGGGCCAGCACGCGGGCCAGGCGGATCGCCTCCGCGCAGAGGTTCGTCCGGACCAACTCGGCGCCGGACGTGGCCGCGTAGCCCTCGTTGAAGAGGAGATAGACCACCCCCAGTACGCCCGTCGTCCGCTCAGGCAGCAGATGCGCGGGCGGCACCCGGTACGGGATACCGGCGTTGCGGATCTTCTTCTTGGCGCGCACGAGCCGTTGCGCCATGGTCGCCTCGGGGACGAGAAAGGCGCGGGCGATCTCGGGGGTGGTCAGGCCCGCGAGCGTGCGCAGGGTCAGTGCGACCCGGGCCTCGATGGGCAGCGCGGGGTGACAGCAGGTGAAGACCAGCCGCAGCCGGTCGTCGTCGACGCCGCTGTCGTCGCCGTCGTACTCCGGGTCGTACGGTCCCTCGTCCCGCCCCAGCACCGCGACCTCCCGCAGTTTCGCCGCCCCGACCGCCTCCCGGCGCAGGACGTCGAGGGCGCGGTTGCGGGCGGTGGTGGTCAGCCAGGCGCCGGGGCGGCGCGGGATTCCGTCGCGCCGCCACCGGTCGAGTGCCTGGGCGAAGGCGTCCTGCGCGCACTCCTCCGCGAGGTCCCAGTCGCCGGTCACCCGGATCAGGGTGGCGACGACCTGGCCCCACTCCTCGCGGAAGGCGGCGGCGACCGCCGCCTCGACGTCCGGCACGTTCACTCCCAGACCGGCCGCACCTCGACCGAGCCGCCGTCGGAGGCGGCCGGGTGCTTCGCGGCCAGGGCGATCGCCTCGTCGAGATCCGCGACGTCGATGAAGGCGATGCCGGCGAGGTATTCCTTGGTCTCCGCGAACGGGCCGTCGCTGAGCAGCACTTCATCGCCCCGGACACGCACGGTGGTGGCGTCCGTGGAGGGCCGCAGCCGTGCGCCTCCGGTGACCCGGCCCGCCCGCACCTCCTCGAAGTAGGCGGCGAAACGCGGGTCGTCGGCATGCTCCGCCGGGCTCTGCTCCTCGTCCCCGACCGTGGAGCAGAACAGCAGGGCCTACTTCATCACGCCCCCTTCAGGGATACGGCGTGCTCGTGCGTGATCAGCCGCTTCAGTCCGACGTCGCGGTAGCCGGTGGTCACGCGCAGCGTTTCGTCGAGCGGGGTGCCGTCGGTGCGGGTGCCGGTCAGCCGCACGAGGGAGTGGGCGAAGCCGATGCTCTCGTCCACCTGGATGCGCAAGTCCCGCACCTCACGGGTCACCGGCCCGGTGACCGACGCGAACAGGTCCCGCAGTGCCTTGCTGTGGGCGTCGAGGCCCTGCCTCTCGTGGCCGTCGGCGAGGTGGAAGACCTCCGCATGCGGTGCGTAGCAGGCCAGCGCGCGGTCGAGGTCCCGTTCCCGGACGGCCTCCGTCAGTTCGGCATCGAGCCGGCGAATCGCCGACTCGGCGTCCTCCTCGTCCTCCATGGGCCAGAAGGGACGCACCTCCATGGCCCCGATGGTGGCGACCGGGTGCTTCGCGGCGGCCTCGACGGCCTCCTCCAGGGTGTCGCACTCCAGGATGTCGAATCCGGCCACGTACTCCTTGGTCTCCGCGAACGGCCCGTCGGTGCGCAGCACTTCCCCGCCGCGCACCCGCACGGTGACGGCCTCGGCGGGCTGCGCGATCCGGTGCCCGTGCAGCCGTACCTCGCGGTCGCCGAGCTCCTCCACCCAGGGTTCCACGGGTGCCATCCCGGAGGCGTCGGCGGCGTCGTCGCCGCACACAAGCAGCATGTATTTCATGGGTCCTCCCGGTCCTCGATGAGCTTCCTACACCCCACCGACGAAAGCGACCGAGCCGGATCGACACCCCTCCGAGAAAAAACACGGATCCATAAACCACGGAGAGGCCGGGGCATCGACCCTGACCTCTCCGTCACTACCTACTACCTGTCATGCGGTGGCGGCCTGCACCGACGGCTCCCCCGCCCCCACAACCGCGCGCTCGGTGTTCTTGCGGACCAGCAGCAGGGTGACCACCGCGCCCAGCAGTGAGGCGCAGCCGCAGATCACCACGCCGATGGCCATGCCGTGGCCGAGGGCGGTCTGCGCGGCGGCCTTGGCCTGCGCGCTGCCCGCGTTGACGACGGCGAGCGGACCGGCCGCCTTCTCCATGCCGGCGTCGGCCCCGCTGAGCTTGCCGACGAGCGCGGAGGACGCGAGGCTCATCGCGATGGTGGAGATCACAGCTGGGCCGAGGCCCTGCCCGAACTCACGGACCAGGCTGGTCGCACCGCTGGCCATGCCGGTCATGTTGATCGGTACGGCGTTCACGGCGGCGGAGGTCAGCGAGGACACCACGCAGATGAAGCCGATGCCGAGCAGCAGCACCGGGCCGATGAAGGCCGCGAGGGAGGTGGTGGTGATGGGCAGCGCGGCGATCCAGAACTGTCCGGCGGCCATGGGCAGCAAGCCGCCCATCAGGAGCCAGCGGGCGTCGATCCTGGTGAGCATCCGGCTGAGCACCGGCGCCAGCAGCAGCGGGATCAACTGGAGGATCACGAACGGCATTCCGGCCCGCAGCGCGCTCAGGTGCATCACCGCGCCGAGCCGGATCGAGACGCAGTACGCGGTGCCGATGAAGCCGAACATGCCGGCCAGCGCGACGACGGCCGCCGCCGCGAACGACGGGATCTTCAGCAGGTCGAGGTTGAACATCGGCGAGGCCGCGCGGGTCTCCGCGACGACGAACCCGGTGAGTGCGACGGCCGCCAGGGCCAGCGAGCCGACGATCGCCGCGCTGCCCCAGCCGCGGTCGCCGCCCTCGATGATGCCCCAGAGCAGGGCGGTGAGGCCGACGGCGATGGTGATCTGTCCGGGCCAGTCCAGCGCGCGGCCCTCGGGCGCCTTGGAGTCGGTGACGAGCTTCCAGGAGGTGACCGCGACGACGAGACCGAGGACGACGGGCGGGACGAACGCCCAGCGGAAGTCGGCGACCGTGGCGAGGATCCCGGAGGACAGCGGGCCGAGCGCGGAGGCCAGCGAGATCGACAACGCCCAGGTGGAGACCGCCTTGGCGCGGTCCTTGCCGTCGGGTGTGGCCGCCGCGATGACCGCGAGGGAGCTGGGGAACAGGGCTGCCGCACCGATGCCGGCCAGGGCCTGCCCGGTCCACATCATGGTGATGTTCTGCGAGGTGGAGTTGAGGAGTTCACCGAGCGCCAGGACGAGCCCGCCGAGCACCAACAGCCGCTTGCGTCCGAAGAGATCGCCCACCACGCCGAAATTCAGTTCCAGAATCGCGGTGGGAAGAATGAAGGCGGAGGTGACCCAGGCGACCTGGGAACCCGACGCACCGAATGCGGCCTGAATTTCTCCGTTGATGGGCGAGGGAACGGTAATGCACAACTGTGCCGCCGCGACCGCGAGACAGCACGCTATGAGCGTTCCGGGGTCCAGTCTTTTCAAGGAGGTCGAATCCGTCATCGTGCGTGCCCTCACTCTGCGTTTTTCTCTATGAGTTCGATGAGATTTCCCTCGGGGTCACTGACCCAGGCCATGCGCACTCCGGGCTCGGGGGACGGCCCGGGTGCCATGACCTCGCCCGCGCCATGGGCCACCAACGCGCCGTGGACGGGGTCGAGTTCGGGGGTGGTGACCGCGAAGTGCCCGTACCCCTCGGTGAGGGCGGCGGTCAGCGGGTCCGGCGCGCGAAGGCCGGGGGCGGAACCGGGTCTGGCGAGCAACTCGATGCGCCAGCCCTGCGGATGCTCCAGGACGACACCGTGCAGACCGGGCCCTTCGAGATGGAACTCGAAGACGGTCTTGAGGCCGAACGCGCCCTGGTACCAAGCGGTTTGGGCGGCCAGATCGCGTACGTTGACGCCCACGTGGTCGAGTCGGGTGGTCACGGCGGCTCAGCCCGCCATCGCGCTGTCGCCGCCGTCGACCATGAGGTTGGCGCCGTTGACGAAGGCCGCCTCGTCGGAGCAGAGGAAGGCGGCGGCCCGTGCGATGTCCTCGGGCCGGCCCACCCGCCCGACCGGGATGCGCGCCTCCAACTGGGCCTTGGGACCGTCCGGATCGTCGAGGAAGGGTGCGGTCGCGGAGGTGCGGGTCATGCCCGGGGCGATGGTGTTGACCCGGATGCGGTGCGGGGCGCCGGCCGCGCACAGGTGCAGGCTCATCGCCAACACCCCGCCCTTGGCGGCCCCGTGGGGCACCATCGGCATGAACTGGGCACCGCGTACGGCGGCCACGGACGCCACGTTGAGAACGGCCCCGCCACCCCGCGCGATCAGGTGCGGCCAGGCGGCCTGGGTACAGAAGTAGGGGATGTCCAGCTCGTTCTTGATGGTGAAGTACCAGTCCTCGGCGGGCATCGTCCCGAACGGGCCGTTCCGCAGCGCGGAGGCGTTGTTGTAGAGGATGTCGATCCCGCCGAAGGCCGCGATCCCGGCCTCGATCCACTCCCGGGCGCCGCCCTCGGTGGACAGATCCACGGGTGCGAGGGACCGCATGATTCCGCCGGCCTTTTCGACGAGTTCCACGGTCTCGGCCGCACTGTCCGCGTCGATGTCACAACCGAAGACTTCAGCACCCTCCGCCGCGAATACCAGCGCCGCGGCCCGCCCTATTCCCGCCCCCGTTCCACTGATGAAAGCGATTTTCCCGGCCAGTCGACCCATGATTGCCAAGTCCCTTGTCCCGTGCCGCCGTGGTGCGGTGGTGGCAGCGTAGGTACGGCCATTGGCGAGAACAAGAAATGGGTCAGCGAAGGGCCATCGGGGGTTCGTATGGCTGGTATGAGGCGCGGAGCCGAGAACTCCTCGCACCTTCCCTGGAAGGATGCCGTCCATGAGCACCGACGACCCCGCACGGCTGATGCGCGCCAACCAGGCGAACTGGGACGCCCGCACCCCGGTCCACCTCGCCAGCCGTTTCTACGGCCTCGACGGCGACCCGGACCCGGACCGCTGGTTCGCCGCGTTCGAGTGGGACGACCTCGGCGACCTGGCCGGCCGTGACGTGCTGCATCTCCAGTGCCATCTCGGCACGGAGACGCTCGCGTTCGCACGCCGCGGGGCACGTGCGACGGGCCTCGACTTCTCCGAGGCGTCCGTGACGGCCGCGCACGGCATCGCGGCGAAGGCGGGCCTCGACGTCGACTACGTACAGGCGAACGTGTACGACGCCGTGAAGGCCCTGGGTCAACGGCAGTTCGACGTCGTGTACACCGGCAAGGGCGCCCTGTGCTACCTGCCCGACCTGCCGCGCTGGGCGGACGTGATCACCCAACTCCTGCGCCCCGGCGGCCTGTTGTACATCGTCGAGTTCCACCCCCTGCTCAACTCACTCGGCCCGAAGCCGGCTCCGGGCGACGGACCCGAACTCCTCCTCCGCCACGACTACCTGGGCGGCGGGGGCCCGGTGCACCGGGACGCGACGTTCACGTACACCGACGGCCCGGCCGTGGCGGGCGCGACCGCCAGCTACGAGTGGATGCACGGAATAGACGAGGTCATCAACGCGTTGACGACGGCGGGACTGAACATCCGGCGCCTTCGCGAGAGCGACGAACTGCCCTGGCCGCGCTGGCAGGAGATGGTACGCACCCCGACCGGCTGGTGGCGCCTGCCCGAGCCCCGGATCCCCCTCCTCTACGGCCTGCTGGCGAGCCGCTGAGCCGTAGCTCACTGCCGGACTCGCACCGGGTGTGCTACGGTGCGGTCAGCACTTGTGTACGCCCCATTCTGGGCGCCGGTGCCAGATCCACTTCTCCTCCGCCGAAGAGCCCGTCGATGTCCGACCGGCACACCGGCTTCTTCACACCACTTCGTGACCGGCGACTTTCCGCCGTACCCGAGGTGATGTTCCCCGCCGCCCCGAGGAGCGCCAGTTCGCCCTCCGTCTGCGGCTTCTCCCCCTTCCTTCCGCATGACACATCACATGCATCCGTCCTTGAAAGGACCCCCCATCATGACCACCACACTCGAACCCCCAGTACAGGAACAGCCCCGCACCCAGACCGGCACCGGTGTCCTCGACATCGACGGCAACGGGAAGGGGCACCTGCGGGCGCTGGACTGCCAGCCCTCGCCCACCGACCTCCAGGTCTCCCCCGCGCTGATCCGCCGTCACGGCCTGCGCAAGGGCGACCTCGTGGAAGGCGTCCGCGGCGGGCAACGCGCCCTGACCGAGGTCGCGTTCGTCAACGGGCACACGCCCGGCGAACTGCGCGGCCGACGCCACTTCCGTGACCTCACCCCGCTGCACCCGCGTGAGCGGCTGCACCTCGAACACCCGGCGGCCGGCCTGACCGGACGCGTCGCCGACCTGATCGCCCCCGTCGGCAAGGGCCAGCGCGGGCTGATCGTGGCCCCGCCCAAGACCGGCAAGACCGTACTGCTCCAGCAGATCGCGGCGGCCGTCGCCGGCAACCACCCCGAGGCCCGCCTCATGGTCGTGCTGCTCGACGAACGGCCCGAGGAGGTCACCGACATGCGGCGCTCCGTGCGCGGCGAGGTGTACGCCTCCACCTTCGACAAGGCCCCCAAGCAGCACATCGCGCTGGCCGAGCTGGTGATCGAGCGGGCCAAGCGGCTCGTCGAGGCGGGCGAGGACGTAGTGATCCTCCTCGACTCGCTGACCCGGCTGTGCCGGGCGCACAACAACGCGGCCGCGTCCGGTGGCCGTACCCTCAGCGGCGGTGTCGACGCGACCGCCCTGATCGGCCCGAAGAAGTTCTTCGGCGCCGCCCGCCTGGCCGAAGAGGGCGGCTCGCTCACCATCCTCGCCACCGCGCTGGTGGAGACCGGTTCCCGTGCTGACGACTTCTACTTCGAGGAACTCAAGAGCACCGGCAACATGGAACTCCGCCTCAGCCGCGAACTGGCCTCCCGCCGGGTCTTCCCGGCCATCGAGATCACCCCGTCCGGCACCCGCCGAGAGGAACTCCTCCTCACCCAGACCGAGTTGACAGCCGTACGGGGCCTGCGTCGCGTCCTCCAGAACAGGGACGCCCAGGGCAGCTTGGAGACCCTGTTGGAGCGGATGCGCGAAACCCCGGACAACGCGACGTTCCTACGGCACATCCAGCCGACGCTGCCGTCTAACTGACGGGACGGCCATGCCTTAAGGGGCGCGGGGAACTGCGCGACCAGCCCCCACCGGGCCCGCAGACGAATCACTAGCGCATCCGGGTACTGACGAACCCCGCTCGGCCCGGCCAACACCCTCTACGACGTCTCCGTTCCTACGTTTGCGGTATGACAATCGGATTCTCACCCCGGATCGCCATGTCGACCTGCGCCCTCTGCCTGACGGCCGTCCTCGCGTTCACCCCCGTCACGGCGACAGCCAACACCGGGTCGGATCCCAGCACCCAGGTCCACCCTCACCCCGGCGCCCCCCAACTCCCGGACATCTCCGCCCTCTCCTGGCTAGTCGCAGACACCCGCACCGGCGAAGTCCTCGCCGCCCACGACGCCCACCGCAAACTCCCACCCGCCAGCACCCTGAAAACCCTGTTCGCCCTGACCGTCCTCCCCGTACTCCCCGGAGGGACCCGGCACCGCGTCACCGAGCAGGACCTGGCCGGCATCGGCGAGGGCAGCAGCCTGGTCGGGGTCGAGGAGGGCCACACGTACCGCGTGGCCGACCTGTGGCGCGGGGTCTTCCTCAACTCCGGGAACGACGCCGTGCACGTCCTGGCCGCCCTCAACGGCGGCTGGCAAACCACGGCCACGCGGATGCAGGCCAAGGCACGGGCCCTGGGCGCCCTCGACACCCAGGTCATCTCACCGGACGGCTACGACACCGACGGCCAGGTGTCCTCCGCCTTCGACCTCGCGGTGTTCGGGCGGGCCGGACTGCGCAACGCGGACTTCGCCCGGTACTGCTCCACCGCCGAGGCCGAGTTCCCGGGCAGGGGATCGTCGTACGGCATCCAGAACACCAACCGGCTGCTGACCGGCAACGACGGCGTGGAACGGTATCCGGGGATCCTCGGCGTGAAGAACGGCTACACCACGCACGCCGGCAACACCCTTGTCGCGGCGGCACGTCGGGGCGGGCGGTCGCTCGTCGTCACGGTGATGAACCCTCAGGCCGGCGGTGGTTTCACCGTGTACGAGGAGGCGCGCGAGCTGCTCGACTGGGGTTTCGCGGCTGCGGGGCGGGTCGATCCGGTGGGGTCGCTGGACGCGTTGCGGGCCAGGCCGAGACCGGGTCCCGCGGCGGTGCCGGTGGCCGCGGCGGTCGTACCGGACAAGGGTCCGGGCTGGGCCGAGACCGCGGCGATCGTGGCCGCCGCCGTGCTGGGCGCGGGTGCGGTGGTGGCCGCGTTGCGGTTCAGGGGCCGACCTCTTCCCCCGGCCTGACCCGTCGGCAGCCACAGCAGCAGGCCGAGCGTGATCCAGGTGTACGTGTTGCTGCCGAGGAAGCCGTCGATGCCCGAGGCGTCGTGGAACCACAGCCACACGACACTCGTGCACATCACCCCGTAGAGGGCGCCCGCGATCCGTGGGTGCCCCGCACGGACCAGCACGGCGAACGACGGCAGCAGCCACACGAGATGGTGCACCCAGGTGATCGGGCTGATCAGACACGCGGTCAGCCCGGTCAGCGCGAACGCGGCCGTCCAGTCCCCCACGACGATCGCACGGCGCGCCCGAACCGCCCACACGGCCAGCACGAGGACGACGACCGTCGCCCACAGCGGGCGGCCCGTTTCGCCGAGCCGGGCCAGGACGCCTTGCAGGGACTGGTTGGAGACGTAGTCGAGGCGGCCCACCCGAGTGGTGTCCCACATGGCCCGGGTCCAGTAGAAGCGTGAGGCGTCCGGGACCACCAGGGCCGCGAGCCCGGTCGCCCCGAGCGCCACGGCCGTCGCCACCGCGGCGGCTTTCCAGCGTCGGGCCAGCAGCAACAGGGCGATGAACAGCGCCGGCGTGAGCTTGATCGCCGCCGCGAGGCCGATGCCGACGCCCGCCCAGCGGCCCCGGCCGGTGGAGAGCAGCCAGCCGTCACCGAGGACGAGGGCCAGCAGCAGGAGGTTCACCTGCCCGAAGCTGAAGGTGTCGCGCAACGGCTCGAACAGCGCCAGCCCACACGCCACCAGCGCCCACCCGAACCAGCCGTAGCGCCGCCACCCGGGCCCGGCCAGGATGCGCAGTACGACGGCGAGAGCCCCCAGGTTGAGCACGAGCGCGGCGACGATCGCGGTGCCGAGCCCGACGTACGCCATCGGCGCCATGCTGACGGCGGCGAACGGCGGGTAGGTGAAGCCGTACGTCGTCCCGGGCACCCGGTAGTCGTAGATCCGGCCGCCGTGGTGGAGCCAGGTGTGGACGGTGCCGTAGTAGACGCGCAGGTCGAACCAGTCGCGCAGCAGCGGAACGGTCGCCGTGAAGACGGCGACGACGGTGGCGAGGGCCAGTACCAGGAGGAGCCGGCCGCGGTCGGTGTGGGGTGTTCTCATGCCGTACGCCCCAGGGCCGGGGCCTCGGCGGCCTGGCGGGCCTGCCAGAGGACGACGATCGCGAGGACGCCGCCGGAGACGGCCAGCACGAGTTGTCCGATGTCGGCGGGGCCGCCGCTGGGCAGGACGGCGAGGGCGAGGACGCCGGTCACGGCGGCCACCCGGTGTCGTACGGACGTGCTGGGCGCGGCGGCGGCGATGAGGAACAGGCCCCACAGGGCGTACCAGGGGCGGATCGCCGGGCCGAAGGCGGCCACGACCGCGAGGCTGAGGCCGAGGGCGTAGACCGGGCTGGGCCGCAGGCGCAGCCATATGGCGAGGACGGCCGCGCCGGTGACCGCGAGTCCGAGGGCGTGCCAGGCCGGGACGGCGAAGGGCGCGAGATCGCTGCCGAGGTGTTTCAGCAGGGCGCCGGTGGCGCGGCCGAGGAGGCTGGTGAGGGCCCAGTTGTGCGCCGAGACGGGCGTGTCGAGGGCGCCTATCCAGCCGTAGCCCGTGCCCGCGAAGGCGGTCGCCGCGACCGTGGTGGCCGCGGACGCGACGACGGTCGTCGTGACGGCCTTGGCCGGTCGGTGCCCCGAGCGGATCTGGAGGAGCACGACGGCGGCGAGCCCGAGCGCGGCCGGTGCCTTGACCAGGGCGGCGAGCGTGACGAGTACGGCGCCCAGGACCGGCCAGCGGCCGAGGGCGGCGACCAGGCCGATGCCGAGCAGTCCGAGCATGATCGCGTCGTTGTGGGCGCCCGCGACGAGGTGGAGCAGCACGAGCGGGTTGAGGGCGCCGAGCCAGAGCGCGGCGGCCGGGTCGGCGCCGCTGTGCCGGGCGAGCCGGGGCAGCGCGGCCGCCATCAGGCCCACTCCGAGGAGCGCGACAAGCCGCATCCCGAAGAGCCCGGCGGGGAGCTCGCCCCGGGTCAGTCCGGACAGCCCGGAGGCGACGGCGAGGAACACCGGGCCGTACGGCGCGCCCGTGTGCTGCCACAGCGGGGCGACCTCGTCGGCGAGGGGCCCGCCGAGCGCGGCGGGCCCGTGCGCGTAGACGTCCATGTGGGCGTCGACCATGGCGCCCTGCGCGAGATAGCTGTACACGTCCCGGCTGAACAGCGGCGGCGCGAGCAGTAGCGGGGACGCCCACACTGCGAGGACCAGGAACAGGGAGCGCGGGGTGGGCGGTTCGGCGCTGCGGACCAGTTTGCCCAGCAGCAGCCAGGCCGCTATCAGCAGGACGACACCGAAGTAGACCCCGACCAGCCCGAGCGCCGCCTGCGCGGAGGCCGGGGAGAAGAGATCGGCGGCCGGGAGCGCTCCGGCCGTCTCACCGCCCAGCGCGAGGACGGCGGTACCGGCCAGACCGAGTACCTGACAGCGGCGGAGATCGACGGGAAAAGCCATGGCCAACACTCGCCAAGCGTGGCAACGCCGGATGGCGGGAAAGCGACCTGCCGCTCTCCGCGCGGCGGACTGCGTGTGACCTCCGTGTGTTCGGGCCTCGGTACCGATGAGTTCCCTGTCCGCGGCGGGTCTACCTGGTGACCGACTTTCCCCGAAGGGACGTGATGACCGTGCCGAACAGCTCCGCCCACGCCAAGGTGAACGGCCTGGAGATGTACTACGAGATCCATGGCGCCGAACACGAGGACCGGCGCCCGCTGGTGCTGCTGCACGGCGGTGTCCAGACCGTCGGTCTGACCTTCGGGACCCTGCTGCCCGCACTGTCCGCCGAGTGGTACGTGATCGCCCCCGAACTCCAGGGCCACGGCCACACCGCCGACACCGACCGGGAACTGACGGTACCGGACCTGGCCTCCGACGTGGTGGCGCTGCTCGACGAACTCGGCGTCCCGCAGGCCGACTTCATCGGGTTCAGCCTCGGTGGACTGGTCGCGCTGGAGATCGCGGTCCGGCACCCGGAGCGGGTCGGACGGCTCGTGCCGGCCGCCATCGCGTACTCCCAGGACGGCTTCCACGACGAGGTCCGCACCCCCGACTTCAGCTCGCCCCGGCTGCCCAGCCAGGCCGACTTCCAGGAGATGGCCGACGCCTACGCGGCCGTCGCACCGCACCCCGAGCACTTCCAGGACTTCTTCGCCAAGACCTCGGCGGCGGCGAACGCCCCGCTGCCCTGGACCGCCGACGACCTGCGCGCGGTGACCGCGCCCACGCTCCTCGTCATCGGCGACACGGACTTCTTCCACGTCGAGCACGCCGCCGAGATGCACCGGCTGATCCCCGACGCACAACTCGCCGTGCTGCCCGGCACCACGCACATGGAGCTCATGCGGCGGAAGGTGCTGTTGCCGATGATCACCGAGTTCCTGGGCTGACCGCGTTCAGAACACCGACACCCCGGTCAGTGTCGTGAAGCGGTCCAGGGCGGCGACCCCGGCCACCGAGTTCCCGCGCTCGTCGAGCCCGGGGCTCCACACGGCGAGCGTGCACCGGCCCGGGACGATCGCGATGATGCCGCCGCCCACGCCGCTCTTGCCGGGCAGGCCCACCCGGTAGGCGAACTCGCCCGCCGCGTCGTACGTCCCGCAGGTCAGCATCACCGCGTTGACCTGCTTGGCCTGGGTGAGGGTGAGGAGTCGGGTGCCGTCGGCGCGGCTGCCGTGCCGGGCGAGGAACCCGGCGGCCAGGGCGAGGTCGGCACAGGACGCCATGACGGAGCACTGCCGGAAGTACTGGTCCAGGAGGACGGGCACCTCGTTGTCGATGTTGCCGTAGGACTTCATGAAGTGGGCCAGGGCCGCGTTGCGGTCACCGTGCGCGGACTCGGAGGCGGCGACCTCCTTGTCGAAGTCGAGGGACGGGTTGCCGCTCTCGGTGCGCAGGAAGGCCAGCAGTTCGCCGGCCGCGTCGCCGGTACGGGTCTGGAGCCGGTCGGTGACGACGAGCGCGCCCGCGTTGATGAACGGGTTGCGCGGGATGCCGCTCTCGTACTCCAGCTGGACAAGGGAGTTGAAGGGGTTGCCGGAGGGCTCGCGGCCCACGTGCTCCCACAGTTCGTCGCCCTCGCGGGCGAGGTCGAGCGCGAGGGTGAAGACCTTGGTGATGGACTGCGTGGAGAACGGCCGGCGCCAGTCCCCCACGCCGTACACCGTGCCGTCCAGCTCCGCGACGGCCATGCCGAAGCGGCGCGGGTCGCAGGCCGCGAGCGCCGGGATGTAGTCGGCGGCCCGGCCACGGCCGGGCATCCGCTCGATCTCACCGGCGATGCGCTCCAGGACCGGCTGGAAAGCCATCGATGGGGACATGATCACCATTGTGCCTCCGGGCGGGTCCTGGTGCGCGTGGGCGGATCAGACGGCTACGGGACCGCTGCCGGCCAGCACCTCCGGCCGCAGCAGGGCCGCGAGTGTCTCGGCAGGCAACAGGCCCTTCTCCAGGACGAGTTCGGCCACGCCCCGGCCGGTGGCGAGGGCCTCCTTGGCGATGTCGGTGGCGGCCGTGTACCCGATGTGCGGGTTCAGCGCGGTCACCAGGCCGATGGAGTTCTCCACGCTCGCGCGCAGCGCCTCGGTGTTGGCGGTGATGCCGTCCACGCAGCGCTCGGCGAGGGTGAGGCAGGCGGCGCGCAGATGCGTGATGGACTCCGACAGCGAGTGCAGGATGATCGGCTCGAACGCGTTGAGCTGGAGCTGTCCGGCCTCGGCGGCCATCGTGATGGTGACGTCGTTGCCGATCACCTCGAAGGCGACCTGGTTGACGACCTCGGGAATCACCGGGTTGACCTTGCCGGGCATGATGCTCGAACCGGCCTGCACCGGCGGCAGGTTGATCTCCCCGAGCCCCGCGCGCGGCCCCGAGGACAGCAGCCGAAGGTCGTTGCAGCTCTTGGAGAGCTTGACCGCGACCCGCTTCAGCACACCCGACATCTGGACGAACGCCCCACAGTCCTGCGTGGCCTCGACCAGGTTGGCCGCCGTCACCAACGGCAGCCCGGTGATCTCAGAGAGATGCCGCCGAGCCGACTCCGCATATCCAGCAGGCGCATTGAGTCCGGTGCCGATGGCCGTGGCCCCCAGGTTGATCTCATGGATCAACTGGACAGCCTCGTCAAGACGTTGACGATCCTCGTCAATCATGACCGCATACGCCGAGAACTCTTGACCGAGCGTCATCGGCACCGCGTCCTGCAACTGTGTACGGCCCATCTTGAGCACGTCACGAAACTCAACAGCCTTACGGGCAAAGGCGTCCTGGAGTACAGACATTGACGCGATCAATCCATGTACGGCAAAGACGGTCGCTATCTTGACGGCGGTCGGATACACGTCATTGGTTGACTGACCAAGGTTGACGTCCTCGTTCGGGTGCAGGTACTGGTACTCGCCCTTGGCGTGCCCCAGCAACTCCAACGCCCGGTTCGCGACAACCTCGTTGGCGTTCATGTTGGTCGAGGTACCGGCACCACCCTGCACCACGTCCACCACGAACTGGTCGTGCAGCTTCCCGTCCCGGATCTCCCGGCAGGCGGCGACAATCGCGGCCGTCTTCTCCGGCGGGAGCAGCCCCAACTCCTCATTGGCGAGAGCAGCGGCTTCCTTGACGGCGGCAAGAGCATTGATCAAGTGCGGGTACACAGAGATCGGCGTCCCGGTGATGGGGAAGTTCTCCCTGGCGCGCAGGGTGTGAACACCCCAGTAGGCATCTCCGGGTACATCCCGATCCCCGAGCAGATCATGTTCGCGACGGGCAACGGCAGTCATGGGTTCCTCTTCCAACAGCGTTCAGCTGCTTTTTTAGGGGCGCGGGGAACTGCGCGACCAGCCACAACGGACCCGCGCATCCCCACAACCGATCTAGGCACACGCAGAAAACGGCAACACCGGGTCCAAAGCCCGCACAGGCCGAACACAACCCACCGGCTCGCCTCCGCCCAGAAGCGCCTCGCCCGCAAACTCACCAAGCAGCCCGGCATCAACCCCGGCCCGAACAAGCCCGGCGGCAGCCACAGGCACCCGCGCCCGATTGGCCCCGTCCGACACCTTCACAGCAACAGCCCGCCCATCAGGCAACGCGGCAACCTGAACCGCTTCGAACCCGTCCTTGGCCAACAGCCCAGGAACGGCCCGCATCAACGCAGCCACATCCCGCCCCGCCCCGGACGCCATCTCCGCATGCTCCCGCATCGCATCAGCAACCCGAGCCTCAGGCGTACCCGGCGCCGCACTCACGATCCGCGAGACGCCCCGCGCAAGCCCATGCAGGGAGATGGAGAACAAAGGGGCCCCGCACCCATCCACACTCACCCGAGCGATCCGCTGCCCGGTGAGATCCTCGACGATCTCCGCGATCGCCTGCTGCAACGGATGCGCGGGATCGAGATAGTCGTCCAGGGACCAGCCGTTCAGCTTCGACACGTACAACATCGCCGCGTGCTTCCCGGAACAGTTCTGGGCGAGCCGGGACGGTGGCCGTCCTTCGCGCACCCAGACATCCCGCACGACCGGGTCGAACGGGAGGTCGGGAACGTTGCGCAGAGAGTCCTCGGTGAGCCCGGCGAGTTCGAGGATGCGCCGGGCCCCGGCGAGGTGGCGTTCCTCGCCGGAGTGGCTGGCGGCGGCGAGCGAGAGCAGCTCGCCGTCGAGCGGCAGCCCGGCCCGCACCATGGCGACGGCCTGCACGGGCTTGATCGCCGAGCGCGGATAGAACGCCGCCTCGATGTCGCCGATCTGGAGCTGGACCTGGCCGTCGGCGTCGAGGACGACGACGGAGCCGTAGTGGATGCCCTCGATCATTCCGCCGCGTATGAGGTGGGCGACGGGTGCGTGGAGGGGTTCACGGATGAGGGGTGGGTCCGCGAGGGAACTGCTGTACATCACTGCCTGTCGGGTCAGGACGACGTGGGTCTCACGCGTCGGGTGCGGTGGAGGACGTGCTCGCCACGCGGCGGCGGACGGCGAACCATCCGGCGACGAGCGCGGCGGCGATCAGCGGCAGGCACAGCACGGTGGTGCGTCCGGCGCCGCCGTCGGCGTACATGAGGACCAGGACGGAGGCGAGGAAGGCCAGCGTCACGAGTTCGGTCCAGGGGGAACCCGGCAACCGGTAACTGGGGCGGGTCAGTTCGCCCTTCTCGGTCTTCTGCCAGAAGAGGAAGTGACAGAGCATGATCATGCCCCAGGTGGAGAGGATGCCGATCGCGGCGAAGTTGAGGACGATCTCGAAGGCGTCGGCGGGGACCACGAAGTTGAGGCCGACGCCGAGGACGCAGATGCCGCTGGTGAGCAGGATGCCGCCGTAGGGGACCTGGCTGCGGCTCATGACCGAGGTGAACTTGGGGGCGGAGCCGGACATCGCCATGGAGCGGAGGATGCGGCCGGTGGAGTACAGGCCGGAGTTGAGCGAGGACATGGCGGCGGTGAGGACGACGAGGTTCATGACGCCGCCGGCCGCCGGGATGCCGATGTTCGACAGCACGGTCACGAAGGGACTCTGGCCCGCGCTGTACTTGTTCCACGGCAGGAGCATCGACAGCAGGACGACCGAGCCGACGTAGAAGAGGCCGACGCGCCACATGATCGAGTTGATCGCCTTCGGCATGATCTTCTCGGGGTTCTCGGTCTCGCCGGCGGCGACGCCGACCAGTTCGACGGAGGCGTAGGCGAAGACGACGCCCTGGATGATCAGGAGCATGGGCAGCAGGCCGTTGGGGAAGATGCCGCCGTGGTCGGTGATCAGGGACGGGCCGGGGGTCGTGCCGTCGACCTGGTGCTGGGTGACCAGCAGGAAGATGCCGATGAGCATGAAGACGACGAGCGCGCTGACCTTGATGATCGCGAACCAGAACTCCAGCTCGCCGAACATCTTCACCGAGATCAGGTTCACGGTGAGGACCACGGCGAGCGCGATGAGGGCGATCACCCACTGGGGGATGTCGGAGAACATGCTCCAGTAGTGGGTGTACACGGCGACCGCGGTGATGTCGGCGATGCCGGTGGTGGCCCAGTTCAGGAAGTACATCCAGCCCGCTACGTACGCGCCCTTCTCGCCGAGGAACTCGCGGGCGTACGACACGAAGGCGCCCGACGAGGGCCGGTACAGGACGAGTTCGCCCAGGGCGCGCACGACGAGGAAGGCGAAGAGGCCGCAGACCGCGTACGCGATGAACAGTGAGGGGCCCGCGTCGGCGAGGCGGCCGCCCGCGCCGAGGAAGAGGCCGGTGCCGATCGCGCCGCCGATGGCGATCATGTTGACGTGCCGGGACTTCAGGGACTTGCTGTAGCCGGCGTCTCCGGCGTCGACATGGCCGGATCGTTTCTGCACGCCATCTTGCAAGGACTGCTCGCTGCCGTGCAGGGACTGCTCGCTCACGCCTCGGGTCCGCCTTCCGTGGGGGTGTCCGTGCGCGCGGGGCGCACGATGTCGGTGAGGGTCGTCTCGACCCGGTCGAGGTGGTGGGACATGGCCTCGACGGCGTCCGGCTCGCTGCCGTCGATCAGCGCCTCGACGATTGCCCGGTGCTCGCGGTTGGACTGCTCGCGCCGGCCGCCGAGTTCATTGAGGAACGCGGACTGGCGGGCCAGCGCGTCGCGGATCTCTTCGATGACCCGGCGGAACACCGGGTTCTGGGCGGCCTCCGCCACCGCGAGGTGGAAGAGGGTGTCCATCGCGACCCACGCGGTGGTGTCGGTCTCCCGTTCCATGCGGTCCAGGAGGTGGGCCAGGTGGTCCAGGTTCTCCGGGGTGCGGCGCAGTGCCGCGTACCCGGCGACCGGGATCTCGACGTGACGGCGCACTTCCAGGAGGTCGCTGGCCGCGTAGTCGCCGAAGGTGGGGTCCTCGACGGCGTTGGCCACCACGAAGGTGCCCTTGCCGGTCTTGGAGACGGTCAGCCCCATGGTCTGGAGGGCGCGAAGGGCCTCGCGGAGCACGGGCCTGCTGATCTCCAGGGTGCGGCACAGCTCCGCCTCGGAGGGGAGCTTGTCGCCGATGGAGTAGTCGCCGCGCTCGATGGCGCCGCGGAGGTGGACAAGCACCGCTTCCATGGCGCTGACGCGCCGCGGCCCGACTCCACCTGTCTGGCTGTCTGACAGGTTCACGGACGTGATCCTGCGGGTGACGGGACAGTGCTGTCAAGCGATCGGAAAAGAAAAATACAGCGGGCGTGAAGCCTGAAAATCCGGCTTCACGCCCGCTGCGATGATCGTCCGCGCGATGTCGGCGGCCGTCAGCTGTTGAGCACACCCGTGCCGAGCAGCCCGAACAGCAACAGGCCGATGATGATCCGGTAGATCACGAACGCGTTGAAGGAGTGCTTGGCGACGAACTTCAGCAGCCAGGCGATGGAGGCGTAGGCCACCACGAACGACACGATCGTGCCCACGGCCAGCGGGGCGACCCCCACACCCGCCCCCAGGGCGTCCTTCAGCTCGTAGATACCCGCGCCGGTCAGCGCGGGGATGCCGAGGAAGAAGGAGAGCCGGGTCGCGGCGACGCGGTCCAGGTCGAGGATGAGACCGGTGGACATGGTGGCGCCGGAGCGCGAGAAACCGGGGAAGAGCAGCGCCAGGATCTGCGAACTGCCCACCAGCATCGCGTCCTTGAACGTGGTGTCGTCCTCACCGCGCTTGTGCCGGCCCATCTGGTCCGCCGCCCACATCACACCACTGCCGACGATCAGCGAGGCGGCCACCACCCACAGCGAACCGAGCGGCCCGTCGATGAGCGGCTTCGCGGCCAGGCCCACGATCACGATCGGGATCGTCGCGTAGATCACCCACCAGGCGAACTTGTAGTCGTGGTGATAGCGCTCCTCGCGGTTGCGCAGGCCACGGCCCCACGCGGTGACGATCCGCACGATGTCCTTGAAGAAGTACAGGAGCACGGCGGCGATGGCGCCGACCTGGATGACGGCCGAGAACGCGACGACGGAATCGTCGTCCACGGGGATGTTCATCAGCCCCTCGACGATCTTCAGATGACCCGTGGAGGAGACCGGCAGGAACTCGGTCACCCCCTCGACGACTCCGAGGACGGCGGCCTGACCGACGCTGATGACGCTCATGAGATCCAGTTCTTGGGAGTTGGTCGACAGTGCTGTAGACAATAGCGCTGGGAGCGGTCCTGCTCGGGCACGGAAGCCGCCCGACCTCTTACGCCCACAGGGCCTGCGCGATCGACACCCCGACAAATGCCGCACCGAGGCCCGCGGTCACGCTGCCGACGACGTTGGCGGCAGCGTAGAGCCCCGCCCCTGTCTCGGTCAGCCGCAGTGTCTCGTACGAGAAGGTCGAGTACGTCGTCAGGGCCCCGCAAAGCCCTGTCCCGACGAGGAGTTGGAGATGCGAACCGGCGGCACCGGCGGACACCGCACCGGTCAGCACACCGAGAATCAGACAGCCGGTGACGTTCACCGCGAAGGCGCCCCAGGGGAAGACGGAGTCGTGCCTGGTCTGCACCGCGCGGTCGGTGAGATACCGGAGCGGCGCACCGACCATGGCTCCCGCCACCACCAACACCCAGTTCACAACGACCTCTTACCCTTCGCGTCCGTTTCGCCGGATTCGTCCGCGCGGCCCACATACCGGATGACTTCGCAGTCGTCGAGGATCACGAGCCCCTCGGTGACGAGTTCGTCGAGCTGCGGCAGGAACGCCCGTACACGCTCCTCGGTGTCCACGATCACGATCGCCACCGGCAGGTCCTCGCTCAGGGACAGCAGCCGTGAGGTGTGGATCAGGGAGG
Organism: Streptomyces colwelliae; assembly: GCF_048158785.1. Classification (NCBI taxonomy): domain Bacteria; kingdom Bacillati; phylum Actinomycetota; class Actinomycetes; order Kitasatosporales; family Streptomycetaceae; genus Streptomyces; species Streptomyces colwelliae. Next base: position 54,160 of record NZ_JBLTJC010000014.1, read on the forward strand.
AGGCGCCGAAGCCCTCGATGCCCCGGAAGACGCTGGCACCGGCAAGGCCGGCCTTGTGTGCGCGGTGCACGATCTCCGCGTAGACGGGCTTGTGGTGCCAGGTGTCGTTCTCGCCGATGAAGACGGTCACGCGCAGGGCACTGCCGGTCAGCCTGGTCATCGCTGCCTCCACTTCAGGACCCGCCGGGCCGCCGTCACCGCGAGCCACACCGCCGCGAGGGCCGCGGCAAGGGTCGCGGCGAGGTAGGCCAGCGCGGTGCGGGGATGGCCCGAGTCGATCAGCTTCTGGATGTCGACGGCGTACGTCGAGAAGGTCGTGAAGCCGCCGAGGACACCGGTGCCGAAGAACGGCCGCACCAGCCGGTGCGCGGCCCACACATCTGTGATGACCACCATGAACACACCGATCACGGCACACCCGACGACGTTGATCCCGAAGGTCGTCCAGGGAAACCCGCCGCTCTGCGCGGGCCACCGGAGCGAGGCCGCGTACCGGGCCACGGCCCCGACCGCGCCGCCGAGCGCGACCACCGCGACGACGGGTCCCTGACCGCGCCAGACGGACGGGCGCGGGGCCTCGGTCCGGGCACGCAGGCTCTCGGCTTCGGGGGCTGTCATGGCCTTACGACTCCTACTCGTCGGGGGCCCTGTGGGCGCACGCCTCTACAAGTAGGGACCGTTGGCGGCACCTCTGCCGCGGTTCGGGTACGGCGGGCCCCACCGCCGCGCCGCGAGAGGTGATCGCGGCCGGGACTCAGGGTAACGCCGGGGGCGTGCCGGGGTCACTTCGGGGCGGGCGGCTCGCACAGCGCGACACCGCGTTCGCGCAGGCTGCCCAGCACGAGGTGACCGGCCGCCTCGCAGACGCCGGTGACCATGCGGAAGGACGAGCCGCGCGCCATGAGGTGGTGGACGACATGCCCTTCGTCGTCGACCGCGAGGGCCCCGATCGTGCCCGTGGGGCGGTAGGGCGCGCGTACGGCGATCCGCGCGGCGGTGTGCCGTACGGCGTCCGGGGCGCGGTGGACGAGGTCGAGCGGGGGCACGCGGGGTCCGGCCAGGGCCACCCAGAGCGGTCCTTCGGGGCCCGCGCGCCAGATGTTGTCGGGCATCCCGGGGAGATCCTCGACGAAGGGTTCGCCGCGGCCCGCCCGCTGACCGGTGAGCCAGTAGCGGGTGAGGCGGCGGGCACCGGTCTCGGCGATCACCAGGAAGGACTCATCGGCGCTCGGGGCAAGGCCGTTGGCGAACTGCAGCCCGTCCAGGAGGACTTCGGGGGTGTCGCTGTCGGGTGCGAGGCGCAACAGCCGTCCTGTGCCGGTGTGTTCGACGATGTCGCCGATCCTCCCCCACTGCCTAAAACGGCGTGGGGGGACCCCCAGTGGAGCGGATAGCGGCGGCTGGAGACGGTGAAGTACACGCTGCCGTCGGGCAGGGCGGCCACGTTGCTGCAGAACCGCAGCGGCTCCCCCGCCACCGAGTCGGCGAGGACGCGCACAGAGCCGTCCCCGAGGTCGATCCGCAGCAGTCCGCGTTCCGCGTCGCACACCAACAGGCCGTCGTCCGGGAGGAGTTCGAGGCCGAGCGGCCTGCCGCCGGTGTCGGCGAGGGTCTCCACGCGGACCGCCTCGGGGTCGAGCAGTCCGTCGAGGCGGAGGATACGGCCGTCCTCGACGCCGGTCAGCACCCGGCCGCGGGCGTCGGCGACCACGTCCTCCGGGCCACGTCCGCCGATCGCGACGTAGCGGCGGGCGAGAAGTGGCTCGGGGCGGTCCATGAAAGCCTCCACGGTTGGGGCCGGCGCGCGTACGCTTGCTGTTCTTCCCGGTCGTCGCGTCAGCCGGTCACGTTTGCCGAGCGTATTCCTGGTGACCCGGATCGCGCCGCCGGTCGGCGAGAGGGGGTCCTCATGTCATGGACGGCCGCCCGCCGTGCGGGACCTCCGCGGTGAATCGGGTGCGTGCCGTGTGGCAGCGCCTCGGACTCGCCGAACTCAACCGGCGCGGGCGGGAGTTGGAGCTCCTGCACCGGGCGATGGGGTTCGCCACGCTCGCCCTGGTCACCCTGGCGCCGCTGCTGATCGTGGTGGCCGCGGCCGATCCGCTCGGGCACGGCGGGTTCGCGCTGTGGCTGGTGGACGGCATGGACCTCTCCGGCCGGTCCGCCCGCGCGCTCACCGACGTCTTCACCCCGCCCCGCAAGGTCATCGGCACCACCAGCGCGTGGAGCGTGGCGTTGCTCGCGCTGTTCGGCCTGTCCTTCGCGTCGAGTGTGCAGAGCAGCTACGAGCACGTGTGGCGCCCGACCGGCGCCCCCTGGCATCGCATCTGGCGCCAACTGATCTGGCTGGTCATGCTGATGGGCTATCTGTACGCGCAGGTGCAGACCCGCAACGTCCTGGAGGGCACGCCCCGCATCCTGCTCAGCATGGCGGCCGGCCTGCTGTTCTTCTGGTGGGGCCCGCACTTCCTGCTCAGCCGCCAGGTCCACTGGCGGTATCTGCTGCCGGGCGCGCTCATCACGATGGCGGGCCTGGTCGGCCTGCGCTGGTTCTCCTACCTGGTGTTCACCCCGCTCCTGGTCACCAACGCGGTCAGCTACGGCCCGGTCGGCACCGTCCTGGTGGTGGAGTCCTGGCTGGTCGGCGTGGGATTCGTGCTCTACGGCGGCGCGCTGATGGGCAGGCTGCTGTGCGAGCGGTTCGGGGATCCCGACGCGGACTTCCGCACCCGGCCCGAGGAACCGGAGGGAGCGGACGCCGAGCAGGAGGAACCGCCGACGCGCTCCGAGCAGGACAAGGTTTGAGGCCCCGCCCACCGGAGCCCACCGGAAAGGCAGGGCTACCAGCCCTTCTCGAACATCCGGGCCACCTCGGCGATACGGACCTCGTCGCGCCGGTAATAGGTGCGCAGCCGGATCCGCCGCCTGCGCAACAGGCCCATGCCCGCGAGGAGTTCGAGGTGGGTGTCGGCGACCTGGCGGGACACGCCCAGCTTGGCCGCCACGGCCTCCGCGGAGACACCGGCCTCGGCGAGATACCCATGAGGCGGGAAGTGGGCGGCCGGATCTCTCAGCCACTCCAGGATGTCCAACCGTCGCTGACTCACCGGAGTCCTCAGCATTTCGTGACCCTCCGTTCTGCGCGCCGCTTGCCGCGTCCTCCCACTCTCCCGCAGCACGGTCCGCCCCGTCCCGGTCTCGGGGACCCTTGTCCGGGACCGAACGGTCCTGTTCGAGAGTGCCGATCGGCCCTGGGGCGCGAGGCGACGCGCGGGGCGCGGCCACACCGACGGGACCGGGCTCCGCCTCCCGGGGCAGGTGATGGCCGAACCACACCGCCGTAGCCGAACAGAACCGCACGCCCGGCCGGAGGAAGTCCCCCTCCACCCGCGGCTCGCGGCTCGCACGGGCGGAGGGGAGTTCGGCTCAGCCGTCGAGTCGTACGACCCGGACAGCTCCGGCGGGGACCGCGAGGCCGCCCGCGGCGCGTTCGCCGGTCAGCAGCTCGGTGCCGTCGGCGCCCAGCGGCACCTTGACGTCCGAGGCGCTGTGGTTGATGGCGAAGAGATAGCTGCCCGACTCGCCTTCTCTGCGCACGACTTCGACGTCGTACGGCAGGTCGGCGCGCGGCGAGATCCGGGCGTCCTCGGTCGCCCAGCCGAGCAGTGCGTCCAGGCCGTGGGCGTCCAGGCGGGTCGACACGTACCAGGCGGTGCCCTCGCCGAGGCGGTGCCGGGTGACGGCCGGGTGGTCGGCGGTGAGGCCCTCGGCGTACGTCCACACGGTCTCGGCGCCGTTCGGGACGACGAACTCGGTCCATACGTCGCCGGTGAGTTCGGAGCCGTCGGGTCCGGTGATGCGCACCCGCTGCCCCGCCAGGAGCGGCGAGAACTCCTCGACCGTCAGGCCGAGTACGTCCCGCAGCGCGCCGGGGTAGGCGCCCTCGTGGACGGCGTCGTGCTCGTCGACGATGCCGGAGAAGTAGGAGACGACGAGGGTGCCGCCGTTCTCGACGTACCGCTGGAGGTTGCGCCCGGCCGCCTCCGTCATCAGATACAGCGCCGGTACGACGACAAGGGGATAGGCCGACAAGTCGGCTTCCGGGTGGGCGAAGTCGACCGTGAGGTGGCGGTCGTAGAGGGCCTCGTAGAAGGCGTCGGCGCGCTCGCGGGCGTCGTGGTCCTCGCTGGGACGCCACTCCAGTTTCTGCGCCCACCACGACTGCCAGTCCCACAGGACGGCGGCGTCCGCCTGCGTGCGGGTGCCGCGGACCGGGCTCAACTCCTCGACGGACACGCCGAGTTCGACGACCTCGCGCCAGACGCGGGTCCCGGTGCCGCCGTGCGGGAGCATCGCCGAGTGGAACTTCTCGGCGCCGCGCCGGGACTGGCGCCACTGGAAGAACATCGCGCCGTCCGAGCCGCGCGCCACGTGGGAGAGGGCGTTGCGGGCCATCTGGCCGGGGGCCTTGGCGGGGTTGCGGGGCTGCCAGTTGACGCCCGAGGTGGAGTGTTCGAGGAGCAGCCAGGGGGCGCCGCCCGCGACGGAGCGGGTGAGGTCGGCGGCCATCGCGAGGTTGACGTGGGTGCGGCGGCCGTCGGTGATCAGGTAGTGGTCGTTGGTGACGAGGTCGACCTCGCGGCCCCAGGCCCAGTAGTCGACGGACTCGCACTGGCTGAGGGCGGCCATGAAGTTGGTGGTGACCGGGATGCCGGGCGCGAGGCGATGCAGGATGTCGCGTTCCGTCACGAAGTTCTCGCGCATCGTGGCGTCGGCGAACCGCGAATAGTCCAGCGCCTGGGCCGGGTTGACGGCGGTCGGGGTGAGCCGCGGCGGGTTGATCTGGCCGAGGTCCCCGTAGCGCTGGCCCCAGAAGGCCGTGCCCCAGGCCTCGTTGACGCCGTCGACGGTCTGGTACGTCGCGGTCAGCCAGCGGCGGAAGTGGGCGGCGCAGGAGTCGCAGTAGCAGGCGGAGACGGGGACGCCGTACTCGTTGAAGACGTGCCACAGCGCGAGGGCGGGGTGGTCGCCGTAGCGCTCGGCGAGCCGGGTGGTGATGTTCGCGGCGGCGGCGCGGTAGTCGGCGTTGCTGTGGCAGACCGCGCCGCGTGAGCCGAACTCGTAGCGGGTGCCGTCGGCGGTGACGGGCAGGGCCTCGGGGTGGGCGCGGTAGAACCAGGCGGGCGGCGAGACCGTGGGCGTGCCGAGGTCGACGCGGATGCCGTTCTCGTGCAGCAGGCCGATGATCCGGTCCAGCCAGCCGAAGTCGTACACACCCTGCTCGGGCTCCAGCAGCGCCCAGGAGAAGATCCCGACGCTCACCATCGTGACGCCGGCCTCGCGCATCAGCCGGACGTCCTCCCGCCAGACGCTCTCCGGCCACTGCTCGGGGTTGTAGTCCCCACCGAAGGCGAGCCTGGTGAGGCCCTTAGGGGTGGTCTCCGGCATGGATCTCTCCCGTAGTCGATCATTTGGGAACGTGCACACAGCACGACCTAGGGCGCAGCCCCAACATAACCGCACGCCCGTGACCGGTGACAAGTGTCCCTGATGTTTCTCTGCTGTGAACGCTCCCAGCATGGCGCTTCTGACCCCGGCCCCCGGAGCCGTAGAGTCTTGACCATGAGCAATACGGGGGGTCGGCGCAGACCGCCGACGATCCATGACGTGGCGCGCGAGGCCGGCGTCTCGCGGGGCACGGTGTCGCGGGTCCTCAACGGCGGGCACTATGTGAGCCCGGCCGCGCAGGAGGCCGTCAACGCGGCCATCCGCAGGACGGGTTACGTCGTGAACCGGCACGCCCGGTCGCTGATCACGGGGCGCTCGGACTCGGTCGGTTTCCTGCTGACGGAACCGCAGGAGAAGTTCTTCGAGGACCCCAACTTCAACATCCTGCTGCGCGGCTGCACGCAGGCGCTGGCCGCGCACGACATCCCGCTGCTGCTGATGCTGGCCGGCACCGAGGACGAGCGGCGGCGCATCACGCGGTACATCACCTCCGGGCACGTCGACGGGGTGCTGCTGGTCTCCAGCCACTCCGGGAACCCGGTGGCGGAGGAGCTGAGCGAGGCGGGCGTACCGCTGGTCGCGTGCGGCAAGCCGATCGGGCTCGGCTCCAAGGTGAGTTACGTCGCCGCCGACGACCGGGACGGTGCCCGTGACATGACCCGGCACCTGCTCTCCCTCGGCCGCCGCCGCATCGGCACGGTCACCGGGCCGCTGGACACGCCGGGCGGTGTCGAGCGCCTCGCCGGCTACAAGGAGGTGCTCGCCGAGACGGGCATCGAGGTGGACGAGCGCCTCGTCGTCTCCGGCGACTACAGCCGGCTCAGCGGCGAGAAGGGCGCCGAGCGGCTGCTCGCCCAAGTCCCGGACCTGGACGCCGTGTTCGTCGCCTCCGACCTGATGGCCCGGGGCGTGCTGACCACGCTGGAGCGGGCCGGGCGGCGGGTACCGGAGGACGTGGCGGTCGGCGGCTTCGACGACTCCCCCGCCGCGCTGGCGTCCAGCCCCGAACTCACCACGATGCGGCAGCCGTTCGACCGGATCAGCGCGGAGATGGTGCGGGTGCTGCTGGCGCAGATCGGGGGCGAGGACACGGCGGCGGTGATACTGCCGACGGAGTTGGTGAAGCGGGAGTCGACGTGAACGGGCCTGCTGTCGCGGGGAGTTGAGGGGGCGAGCTACGGGCTCGCCCCCTCCCCTCCTCACGGTCAGGCGGACGGGTTGACGATCACGTCGGCCGTGTCGTCGGCGCTGTTCGGGTCGAAGACGGTGGGCTTGTCGGCGTGGGGGTGGACGATGACGTGGCCGGTCGCGTCGGGGACGACCCGGTCGATGCGCAGCTGGAACGGGAAGCTGACGTCCAGGCCGGGCTCGGCCCAGATCGGCAGGGAGCAGGCGAAGTGGCCGATGGTCGGGTCGTCGCCCGCCGTGTGGGCGCCGCCGCAGTTGTGGGGCACGGACGTGGCGGTGGTGCCCTCGGGGAGGTAGTAGTCGACCACGGCGACCGGGTCGCCGGAGCCGACGTTGCCGACCCAGGCCGGGCCGTCGTTGGTGAACCGGATGGCGGTGGTGACGGTGTCGCCGGCCGCGCCGCTCACCTCGGTGCCGTGCGCGGCGAAGTCGGCGGTGTTGTCGGCCTCGATGCTCCAGGCGCGGCTGTTGTCCGAGCTGTCGAGGTCGGTGATGCCGTCGACGGGCTCGATGTCGTAGTCGAACCGGTCGAAGAGCGCGTGCTCGGTGACGGCGAGCCGTAGCGGTGCGGGCAGTTCCACGGTGGCGCCGGGCGCGATGTCGGTGTCGAACGTGCAGGCCGCGTGCGTCGTGGGCAGGTACGTGCCGCCGGCGTCCGGCTCGGTGTAGGTGCACTGCGGGTAGCGGGTGACGACGTCGAGGCCGTACGTCGCGTACATCTGCACGGTGAAGCCGTGGGCGGTCTCGTTGCCGGTGTTGGTGACGGCGAACGGCACGGTGAGCTCGGTGCCGGGCGCGACGCCGGTCGTGTCCTGCGGGGCGGCGGTGCCGAGGTCCGGGCCGGAGCGGACGGTGACGGGGGTCTCAAAGCCCTCCGGAGCGGTGAGTGTGCCGTCGGGGCCGCCGGTGGCCTCGGCGGAGTACTCGATCGTGCCCTGCGCTCCCAGGGCGGCGCCGGCGACGGCCCGCACCTTCAGCCGCACCTGTGCGCTGTAGCGCGTGGGCACGTCCCCGGTGTCGCACACCGCGACGGTGCCCGCGCCGTTCGGCGTGCAGGTGTCGGGCCAGGCCACCTCGGCGACCCCGGCGAGTCCGGAGATGTCGACGGTCAGGTGTCCGTCCGTCACCGTGAAGTTGCCGTTGTCGTGGTACAGACCGAGCGCCAGCGTCCGGTACTGCGCCGTACCGCCGTCCGGAGCGACGGTGACCGTCTGGTCGTACGGCGCCTGGATCCACAGCTGGTCGGCCTGCGGCTCGTCGTCGGCGAAGGCGGCCCCGCTTCCGGGACCGGCGACGACGAGCGCCCCCAGGGCCCCGGCACAAGCTCCGCGACGCAGTAGACGCCCGACGGAGACTGGACTCATGACATCCCCCAGTTGAGACAGCAGAGAGCCCGGCAAGTGACAAGCACCGGGCGGGAGTTGGACGGGGTGCTCGCCGGCATCGGGGCGGTCGTGCTGGCGGCGTCCGTGTCGGGCGTCGCGGCGGACCGACACGGGAGACCGGCCAGGACGGCGATGCCGCCGATGCCGAGGACGGTCTTCCTGGTTC
>NZ_JBLTJC010000015.1:0-62297 GCF_048158785.1 Streptomyces colwelliae
CCGTCGTATCGACCCGCGATACGACGGAGGCGCCCCTGGTCGCCGTACAGGCTCAGGACTGCACGGCGAGTTGGAAGGCCTGCGCGGTCGAGCCGTCGCAGGTCCGTTGGGTGAGCTGGACACTGTTCGTCGCCGCCGTGGCGGCGGTCAGGCACTTGCCGCTGTGGCGGGCGATGAAGTGGTAGCGCCCGCTGGTCTCCTTCACGGGCTGCCACTGCTGGTTCGTGCCGCCGGAGTAGGCCCACAGCTGCAACGGCGCGTTGTCCGCCGTCGAACGGTCGACCACGTCGATGGCCTGCGCCGGGTTGCCGCGCGCGGTGATCTGCATGTACCCGCTGTCGGTGGAGCGGAACTGGTACTGCTGCGCCGTCGTGCCGTTGCAGGCGTACTGCTGGATCGCCGTCCCGTTGGCCGTGGCCGCCGAACGGGCGTCGACGCAGGTGCCGTTGCCGCCGTTCTGCACGGAGTACCAGGACGTCTCCGAGATCGGGGTGTCCGTCGGCGGCGTCGAAGTGTCGCCCCCGCCGAGCCACTTGAGCCCGTTCAGCAGGAACTGGTTCTGGGTGGCGCTCGCGAACGTCGACGACAGCCGCGTGTTGGTCGTGTAGTTCATCGCGTTGTGGCCGAAGTTCGCGTACAGCATCTTGTACTTCGTGTTGGTCCACAGGATCGGGTAATACCCGCTGTACCAGGACTGGTTGGGATCGGTGCCGACCGGGAAGCTGCTCGGGTCGATCGACGCGAGGATCTTGATGTCGGGGTTCTGCCGCAGATCGTTGGACCAGCTGTACCACTCGCTGACCGACGAGGTGAACGTGGCCGGCAGGGCGGCGGTGGGCGGGATCGAGTGGTCCTCCACCTTCAGGGTCACCGCTGTCGGACCCCAGGTGTTGGACACGAAGTTCCCCGAGCCGAGAAACGTGTTGTGGTACCAGGACCAGCTCGCCGCGTTGGTCGTGAAGGCGGAGACGTGGAAGCCCATGAAGCCGCCGCCGCCCCTCATGTACGCCTCGAAACCGGTGCGTTGGGCGGACGTCTGCGGCAAGTCGTCGAGGAACAGGACGACTTGGTAGGCGTTGACCCCGCCGTTGGCGAGCAGGTCCCAGTTGGTGCTGGCCGTGTAGGTGTAGCCGTTCGCCGCGGCCTGCTGCGGGAACCAGACGTTGGCCTCCTTGTCGAAGTCGATGTGCGCCGCGTCGTAGGTCCCGCTGTAGAGCGCGAGGATCTTGAATGGCGTCGCCGCCGTGCTCGCCTGGGCGGCGGGCGGTACGGCCGCGAGGCCCAGCAGCGTCGCCAGCAGGAGCAGGACCCGCAGGAGCGCGCGGGTGGAACCGGATCTGACAGTGTTCATCTTCTGATCGATCCTTTCCGTGCGGTCTACGGGTAGTTGGTCAAGTAGGCGACGTTGGTGCTGGAGTTGGACGGTCCGCCGGTGCTGTTGATGATGTGGCTGATCGTGCCGACCCCGCCGAGCGAGACGGTCACCATGTCGTGGAACTTGACCCCGGACACGCTCGGTACCTCGAAGGCGCGATCGGCGACCACGCTGGAGTTGGAGCTGAAGTAGCAGTAGCTGCCAAGTCCCCATGCTTCGTGGGTGGTTACGCCTGCGGCGACCTTGTAGGCGGGATAGCCCTTGCCGGTGCCGTTCATCCAAGAGGCCTGGTTCGGCGGGTCGTAGGGCATCTCGTTCTGGAAGAAGTACGTTCTGCCGCCGTTGCCGTTCCAGACGACCTGGGTCTTCTGGAAGTGCTCGACGAACAGGCCGTAAGCCGTCACGTTGGCGGCGTTGACGATCAGTCCGGTGTCGGCCGTGTTGGTGGTCCAGCCGACCGTGCCGGAGTTGCCGTGGTCGGCCCGCCAGATCCAGGTGTGGTCGATGATCGTGTTGGCGCTGTTGATGACAACGGAGTTGGTCGCCTTGCCGACGGTGGCGCCGCCGATGCGGACGAAGACATCGGACAACTGCGTCGGGTCGGCGGCGTGGGTCGCGGACGAACCGGACGGGCCGATCTGCACCAGCGTCGCGGAGTTGGTGGTGCCCGCGTCGATCAGCAGGCCCGCCAGCTCGATGCCGTCCACGTCGGCTGTCGAGATCGCGGTGATCCCGCCGTCCGGCACCAAGGTCGCCAGGCCCATGCCCAGCACGACCGTGTCGGGGCGCGTGATGTTGAGCGTCTGGTTGAGGTGGTAGACGCCCGGGGTGACCAGCAGGTTCTTGCCGGCCGCGAGGGCGGTGTTCATGTCGGCCGCGGTGGCGCCGGGCTTGACGATGTAGAACTGGTCGATCGGCAGGGACTTGCCCGCCGGGGTCTTCCCGCTCCACGTCGTGCCGACGGCGTTGGACTGCAACCCGGGCACGAACACCTGGTAGGCGCCCGCGCTGTCGACGTACAGGAAGGGCTTCTCGCGGATCGTGGGCGAGCTGGCGACATTGGTGTACGTCGGGAAGGACTGGGCGGGTGCGCCCTGGTCGCCGACGAAGACCATGTTCCAGTTGGAGCCGGACCAACTGCCCATCGTGGAGTTCCGGGTGAGGAACTGCTGCTGCGAGCCGGACTGGATCTGGCCGTCGACCTTGGTGTCGGAGATGAAGCCGCCGCTGGACCAACCACCGTCGTCCAGCGCCAGGTTGCCGCGCACGTGCATGCGCCGGTACGGGGCGGCCTGCGAGACGGCCCAACGGTCGGTGCCGCCAGTGGGGTTGACCGACAGGTTCTCGGCGTCGCGCCAGAAGTTCTGTGTCGCGTTGCCCTGGAACCAGTCGGCCTCCGCGTGCACGGAACCGTTGATGGTCACGTCGTCCGGCGAGAAGCCGAGGCCGGCGACCTGTGTGTAGAAGCCGACGTTGGCATTGGCGCTGTACGTGCCCGGCTTGAACAGCAGGGCCTGGCGGGCCGGGCCGAACTGGTTGGTCTGCTGCTGGGTGAAGACCGAGTCGAGCTTGGACTGGATGCTGGACGCCGACATCGACGGGTCGAACACCGTCACGTTCGGGCCGAAGTCCGGGGTACCCGGCGGGTTCGTGGAGCCGCCGCCGAGCGTGAAGGACTGCGCGGCCGTGCCGTTGCAGGTGTACTGCGCGAGCTGCACGCTGTCGGCGGTGGAGGCGCTCGGGACGTCCAGGCACTTTCCGCTGTTGCGGTTGACGAAGTGGTAGGCGCCGTCGGCCTCCGCGACCGGCAGCCACTGCTGGTTGTTGCCGCCGGAGTACGTCCACGTCTGGATGAGCGCGGAGTCGGCGGTCGAGACGCCGGTGACGTCCCATGCCTCGGCGGCGTTCAGGTTGCTGTTCACGCGGTAGTAGCCGCCGTCGGTGGCGACCAACTGCCAGTTCTGCGCGGTGCTTCCGTTGCACGTGTACTGCTGGACGGCGGTGCCGTCGGCACTCGCGGCCGAGCGGGCGTCGACACACTTGCCGCTGCCCTTGTTGACCACGGTGGTGTACCCGGTCGGGATCGCGGCGGCGGCCGTGCTCGCCGCGCTCGCCGAGGCCTGCGTGGCGAACTCGATTCCGGTCACGGTGGTCGCCACGAGCGCGACCGCCGTGAGCGCTCTCGGTATGGCGTGGCGGCCGGTCAGTCTCTTCCGTCTGAGCACGGATTCTCCTGTGGTGATGGGGGGTTGGGGAGAAAAGGTCGGAGGGGGCGGCCGTCAGCCGGTGTACTGGGCGAAGATGCTGGTGAACTGCCAGTTGCTCTGGCTCACGCCCGAGCACGTGTCGTCGTTCGGGTAGGCGCCCGGGCAGGGACGGTCACGGTTGGCCGACCAGAACGTCAGCCGCGCGAGGTGGTGGGCCTGCGCGTAGCCGAGGATGGTCTGGAAGTCGGCGGTGGTGACGGTCTCGCTGTTGTCCGTGATGCCGTTCATGGACGAGATGCCCATGTCCCGGTAGGCCGCGTCGTCGCTGTAGCCGTACGCGTTCTTCAGCGCGGTCTTGAGACCCTCGGCCGCCCGCTGGGTGAGCGTGCCCATGTTTTGTCCCGCGCCGCCGAAGTCGAACGGCATGATCGTCCAGGCGTCCACGGTCAGCCCGGAGGACGCGGCCCGGTTGATCAGGCTCGTGTCGGGACCGCTCTGCCCGGTGCCGATGGTGACGTACACCTTGATGCCCGGATTGTTGGCCTTCACGGTCTTCAGCGCGTCCACGGTCCGCTGCTGCACGGTCCCGTTGCTGTACGCGTCGGCCTCGATGTCGATGTCGATGGCCTTGAGCGAGTAGGCGTTGATGACCTTCTGGTACGCCGCCGCCAGTTCGCTCGCGCTGGAGCAGGAGCTCTCCAGCTTGTTGCCGCTGTAGCCGCCGAAGGACGGGACGACGTCACCGCCGTTGGACCGCACGGTGTTGATGGTCGACTGGTCGACGCCGCCGGTCAGCGCCCGGCCGCCGTCCCACTGCGGGTTGCAGTAGCCGTTGCTCAGGACGAACGCCAGCGTGAACCACTTCACGCCGGTCGCGTTCATGACAGTCGTGGGGCTGGGCGGGTTCCCCCAGCCGTTGTAGAGGTACGGGGCCACGGCCATCGGGGCGGTCGTGGGCGGGGTCGTGCCGCCGGCGGCCGGTGCGGTCCACTTCTGGTTGGCGGCGCCGGAACAGGTCCAGATCTGGGCGCGGGCGCCGTTGGCCGTGGAACTGCCGGTGACGTCAAGGCACTTGTTGGCGGCCGGGTTCACGATGTCGCGCGCGGCGCTGACGGTCCACTGCTGGTTGGCGCTGCCGCCGCACGTCCACAGCTGGAGCTGGGCGCCGTTGGCCGTCGAATTGCCGGTGATGTCGAGGCACTTGCCGAGGGCTCTGATGGTTCCGTCGGAGCCGACCGTCCACTGCTGGGCGGCCGTTCCGTTGCAGTCGTAGATCTGTACGGCCGTGCCGTCGGCGGAACTCGCGCCGGCGACGTCGAGACACTTGCCGCCGAGGCCGGTGATGGTGCCGGTCGCGGCCGAGGCGGAGGGGGCTGCGAGGGTGCCGACGGCGGTGAGGCCGAGGGAGAGGGCGAGGGCGCAGCGCAGGGCGAGGCGTTGCATGACGAGGGGGCCTTTCGTCCTGGGTGGGGGGTGGACGCCGCCGGCGTAAGGGCGGTGAGAGGTGAACACGAGTGTTCACATATGTGAGCGTGGAATGCATTCATGGGAGGTCTGTTGGCTGGTGAACCTAAAGGTCTGCACCAAAGCCGTCAAGAGGTGCGACCGGAGAAGTCCTGCGGGGCGGAGGTGAGTTGAGAAGTTGTAGGCGCAGGAAAAGAAATCATCAGGACCATTGAGTGGCCGGTTCTCACAGGTCACACTTTGCAGACTTCGTGATGATCGACGGGCGCGTGTCGGAGGAACCATGAACACAGCGGGGACCGTGCAGGTCGCAGTCCGGCACATACTCAGTGACAAGCTCTCCGGGGGATTCCTCAGACCGAGAACGCGCACGGTCACCTGGAAGGACTCCCACTTCGTCGTCAAGCGGCCCGCATCGGGCAAGCACACGGTGGAGTTGACCTGCCCCGTGTGCTCGGCGTCTCTGCTGGCCGAGGTGCGCAACCACTCCTCCACCCGGACGATCGCGAGCGTCCTCCTCGTCCTCGCGGTGCTGTGCCTGGTCGCCTTCTTCGCGGCCTTTGCCTACGCCCTTCACGAAGGCGGGAAGACCCTCCCCGAGGGGCAGTCGCTCCCGGTCCTGTTCTCCGTCAGCGTGATCGCCATCTTCGTCACCTTCGTGGCCGGTCCCACGCTCTTCCTCCGCAGCCGCGGCTACATCGGCGTCAGCATGCTCGACGCCCCCAAGCCGCGCCGTCGGCACCACATCATGTCGGTGCGGAAGGCGCCGCAGGGCGTGCGAACTCCCTGATGAGCCGCGCGAGTTCGGCCGGTCGGTCGAGGGGGAGCAGCGTGTAGCCGTCGTCCAGCTCGACCAGCTGTCCCTGAGGCAGGAGCTCGGCGAGGCGACGGCCATGGGCGGGCGGCATCACGCGGTCCTCGCTCGCCCAGACCACGAGGGCGGGGCGGTCGAACTCCCGCAGCCGCAGGGCGGTTTGCTCCAGCAGACGGCGCCCGCCCGCCGACGCGGCGCGCAGCACGCGTACGGCGTCACGGCGGATCTCCGGGTGCCGCCGTACCGGCTCCGTCCACCGCGCGGTGACCGCGTCCCCGCGCTTCGTCAGCCACCCGAAGGCGAGCGGAAGGCGGCGCAGCATCCGCAGCCGCATCTGCTGCATGAACAGCCCGAACAACCAGGGTGAGAGGCGCCCCGCGAGCACGAGCGTCCGGCCCGTCAGACCCGGCGGGAAGTTGTCGAACGCCTCGCAGGAGACGAGGACCACCCGCCCCACGCGCGCGGTCCCCTCCGCCATCAGCAGCTGCACCAGCGCCCCGCCGGTGTCGTTCCCGACGAGCGTGACGTCCCGCAGATCCAGCCGGTCGAGGAGTTCCGTGACGAGCCGGGCCACCCCGGGCAGCGACAGATCGGCGTCCGCGTGCATCGGGTGGCGGTGGGCGCCGAGCGGGAGGGTCGGGGCCACGCACCGGTGAGCGGGGGACAGTTCGGTGATTGGACCGGTCCACAACGACGCGTCCATCAACAGCCCGTGCAGCAGCACCAGGACGGGACCATCGCCGCCGGTGTCCTCGTACGCGACGGGCCCGGCCGAGAGCTCGATCAGGTGCTGTGCGGTCGTCCCGGCCGGTTCGGTCCTGGTCATGAACGCCTCCCGTGAGTGTCTGCACTCAAGAGGGCGGCGGAGGCCGAAGTGTGACACCGGTACGGGAGTCGGCGGAGGCCGAAGTGTGACACCCGTACGGGAGTTCGCGGCGAGTGGCACAATCAGCCACGTGGATCGGGGGATCCTCGAGCGTGAGCCCGAACTGGCGCGACTGGCTTCGGCCGCACGTGAGGCGGCGGACGGGGCCGGCTCCGTGGTGCTCGTCTTCGGCGAGGCCGGTATCGGCAAGTCGAGCCTGGTGAAGGCCATGCCGGACCGGTTGCCGCACAGCGCACGCGTCCTCCTGGGTCAGTGCGACGACCTCGCCACCCGCCGCCCCCTCGGCCCGTTCCGCGACCTCGTGGGCAGCGTCGGCACCGAACTCGCCCGGGCCGTCCTGGAGGGCGGCGACCGCCACCGCGTGTACGAAGCCCTGCAAGGGGAGTTGGCCGGTGTACCGCATCCGGCGGTGCTCGTCGTCGAGGACGTCCACTGGGCCGACGAGGCCTCGCTGGACGCCCTGCGCTTCCTGGTCCGGCGGATGGATCGGCTGCCCGCCGTACTCGTCCTCACCTACCGCGACGACGAGTTGAGCCGCGAGCACCCGCTGCGCCACCTCCTCGGGCAGGTGTCCCGCACGGACCGCGTGCACCGGCTGCCGCTGGCCCGCCTCTCCAAGTCGGCGGTGCACACGCTCAGTTCGGCCAGCCGCCTCGACCCGGCGCAGGTCTACGAGGTGACATCGGGCAACCCCTTCTTCGTCACCGAGGTCCTGGCGGCCGGCGGCACCGGGGGAGTGCCCCCGACGGTCGTCGACGCGGTGCTCGCCCGGCTGCGCGGACTCGACGGCCGGACCGTCGACGCGCTGGAGCAACTCGCCGTCGTGCCCTCGGCCGTCGAACGGCCCCTCGTCGACGCGCTGTTGACGGGCGGCGTCGCCGTGCTGGCCGCTGCCGAACAGCGCGGGCTTCTCGTGGTGACCCCCGAACGGGTCGCGTTCCGGCACGAGTTGATCCGCCGCGCCGTCGCCGACTCCCTGCCCGCGGCCCGGCGGATCGACCTCAACCGCAATGTGCTCACCGCCCTCATGCTCCGGCCGGGCTCCGACCCGGCCCGCGTGGTCCACCACGCCGCACAGGCCGGGGACCAGGACGCCATCGCCCGCTACGGCCCCCGCGCGGCCCGGGACGCCACCGAGGCGGGCGCCCACCGCGAGGCCGCCGCCCATCTACGGCTCGTGCTGCGGCAACGGCACCGCTACACCCCCGCCGAACTCGCCGACCTGCTCGAACGCTACGCGGTGGAGTGCTACACCGTCGCCGACTCCGTCGAGGCCGTCGCCGCCCAGCGCGACGCCGTTGCCCTGCGCCGCTCCCTCGGCGACACCCTCACGCTCGGCGCCGATCTGCGCTGGCTGTCCCGCATCCACTGGTGGGCGGGCCACGCGGAGGAGGCCCAGGAAGCGGCCCGGGAAGCCATCGCCGTCCTCGAACACGCCGGTGACGACCGGCTGTTGGCCCTCGCGCTCAGCAACACCGCCCAGCTGCGGATGCTGTCCGACCGGTACGCCGAGGCCATCGCGCACGGCGAACGCGCCATCGCCCTGGCCCGCCGCGCGGACGACCCGGCGATCCTCGCCCACGCCCTCAACAACGTGGGCACCGCCCGCTGGCGCAGCGGGGACCCGGACGGGCGACGGCAGGTCGAGGAGAGTCTCGCGGTGGCGCTGGCCGCGGGCGAGGTCGAACACGCCTGCCGGTCCTACGCCAACATCATCTGGTCCCTCCTCGACAACCTCCGCTACGCCGAGGCCGACCGCTATCTGCCCCCGGCCATGGAACTCGCCGACAGGGCCGAGCACTTGGGGTTCTTCAACTACCTCCACGTCGAGCAGGCCATGCGCCGGCTCGCCGCCGCCGACTGGGAGGAGGCCGAGCGGCACGCCGAGTACGGGATGCACGACTTCGTACCGGCCCGCTGCCCCGCGCTGACCGTCCTGGCCCGCGTGCGCGTCCGCTGCGGCAGGCCGGGCGCCGGCGAACTCCTCACCCAGGCTCAGGAGATCGCCGTACGGGCCGGGGAGTTGCAGCGCATGGGCCCGGTGGCGGCGGCACGGGCGGAGGCGGCCTGGCTGCGGGGCGACCACGCGGCAGTGACCGAGGCGGCGGAGCCCGTCCACGCGCAGGCGGCGCACCTCGACCACGGGCCGTACCGGGCCGAACTCGGCTACTGGCTCAGCAAGGTCGGGCATCCGGTGGCCGTCCACGACAGCGACCACCCGTACGCGCTCCAGGCCGCCGGGGAGTGGAAGCGGGCCGCGGATCTGTGGCAAGAAGCAGGCTGCCCCTACGAACACGCCGCCGCGCTCGCCGAGAGCCCCGCCCCGGCCGACAAACTCGCCGCGCTCGCCGAACTCGACGCGCTCGGCGCCGAACCCCTCGCCCGCCGCATCCGCACCGAACTGCGTGACCTCGGCGTCCGCCGTATCCCACGCGGACCGCACGCGGCGACCCGGGGCAACCCGGGCGGACTCACCGTGCGCCAACTCCAGGTCGTACGCCTGCTGGTGGACGGTCTGACGAACCCGGAGATCGCCGACCGGCTCGTGGTGTCGGTCCGTACCGTCGACAACCATGTGCGGGCCGTACTGGAGAAGCTCGACGCACCCACCCGGCGGCAAGCCGCGGCCCGTGCCACGGAACTCGGGCTGCTGCCGTACGGCGAAACGTAGGTACCCGGCGGCGCCGAGCTGGGTGACGCGCACGGATGACCGCATGGTTCCGGGCGAAATAGAACAAGCAGGTCATCCAGTGCACCACGAAACGGGGGACCGCATGTCCAGCGCACCCGCACAGGCCGCTCGCCGTGAACTGACCGA
Source organism: Streptomyces colwelliae (assembly GCF_048158785.1). Classification (NCBI taxonomy): domain Bacteria; kingdom Bacillati; phylum Actinomycetota; class Actinomycetes; order Kitasatosporales; family Streptomycetaceae; genus Streptomyces; species Streptomyces colwelliae. The sequence continues at coordinate 9,565 of NZ_JBLTJC010000015.1, forward strand.
CTTCGCCGGGGAGTTGATCGGTCCGGACGACGCAGGCTATCCGGAGGCCCGCGCCGTCTACAACGCGATGATCGACAAACGGCCCGCCCTCATCGCCCGTTGTGCAGACGCGGACGCCGTAGCCCGCGTGATCGCCTTCGCCCGCGCCCACGAACTGCCCCTCGCGGTACGCGGCGGCGGGCACCACGGAGCCGGACTCGGCACCGCCGACGGGGGAGTGGTCGCCGACCTGTCACCCCTGAAGGACATCCACGTGGACCGCGAGGCCCGGACGGTACGGGTCGGTGGCGGCTGTGTCTGGGGCGAGGTGGACCGGGCCACCAACGCGCACGGACTCGCCACACCCAGCGGCATCATCTCCACCACCGGCGTCGGCGGTATCGCGACCGGCGGCGGGCTCGGCCACCTCACCCGCAAGTGCGGGCTGACCATCGACAACCTGCTGGAGGCCGACCTCGTGCTGGCCGACGGGAGCCGGGTACGGGCGAGTTCGGACGAGAACAGCGACCTGTTCTGGGCGGTGCGGGGCGGTGGCGGCAACTTCGGCGTCGTCACCTCGTTCCTGTTCCGGCTGCACGAGGTGAGCACGGTCGTCGCCGGACCCACCTTCTGGCCGGTCGAGAACAGTGCCGAAGTCCTCGCCGCCTACCGGGACTTCCTCCCGAACGCGCCCCGCGAACTGAACGCCTTCTTCCTCCACGGCTGTGTGCCGCCCGCCCCGCCGTTCCCCGAGGAGATCCAGCTGCGCAAGACGGCGGGCGTCGTGTGGTGCTACACCGGCGGCGACACGGAGGCCGCCGCGCGCGAGATGGCCCCGCTGCTCGACGCACTGCCCGCACCCCTGCTGCACGCGGCCGGACCGATGCAACACCCCGACATGCAGGGCATGTTCGACGGTCTCTACCCGCCCGGCGACCAGTGGTACTGGCGCGCCGACTTCGTCAACGACATCCCCGATGACGCGGTGGAACTCCACGCCAAGTTCGGGGCCGAGGTGCCCACCCCGCAGTCGACGATGCACCTCTACCCGATCGACGGCGCCGCGCACGACGTCGGCAACGACGAGACCCCGTGGGCGTATCGCGACGCGCGCTGGGCGTCCGTCTTCGCCGGCGTCGACCGGGACCCCGCCAACGCCGGCCTCATCAAGAGGTGGGCCACCGACTACCAGGAGGCCCTGCACCCGTACTCGGCGGGCGGCGCGTACGTGAACATGATGATGGACGAGGGACAGGAACGTGTCCGGGCCAGCTACCGCGGCAACTACGAGCGCCTGGCCCGCATCAAGGCCGACCGCGACCCGGACAACGTCTTCCGCCTCAACCAGAACATCCACCCGGCCCCGAAACCGCGCTACGAGACCCGCCCGTAGGACCAGTTCCGAGGCCGGGCCGGCATCACGCGTTCGGGTCGAACGAGATGCCGGACGGCTCCGCGATGGACAGCGCGTAGTTGAAGTCGCTGTCCCTGATCTTCAGCGTGGCCGAGCCGAAGTCCGCGGCGAGGAGCTTGTCCTTGAGGCCTGCGGGGTAGCCGTTCCAGCCCACCAGGCGCGGGTAGAACCAGTTGCCGGTGGCGTTCTCCGCAGGCTCGTCGTTGGTGTTGGCGAAGCGGAAGTCGTGCGAGCCGATGCCGTCCTTGTGGTAGACGATCTTGGGGTGCGTGCCGTCGAAGCGCACCCCCGAGGCCGCCGACACCTGGTACGCGGAGTGCTGCGACACCGACACGTACTGGACCGTGTTGTCCTTGATCCATACCACGACGTGCTCCCAGTCGTGGGTGTGCCCGATCGCCGCCGGACCCAGGGTGACCTGGTCCTTCTCGAAGTAGCTGGCGTACATCACCGCGCACCAGTCGTTGTTGCACTTGGTCCGCGAGTACGTGTTGGCGTTGTTCAGCTGGGCCATGTCGTGGCAGTGCCCGTTGACGTCGCCGCCGAGCTTCAGCCCGGGGTTGATGGTGCCGTCCAGGCCGATGGCGGCCGTGGCGTAGCAGCCGTCGCCGTCGTAGTCGTAGGCCGGGGAGAAGGTCTGCTCCTGGCCGTCCGCGTTCTGCGGGAGCAACGTGAGTACGTTGGCCTGGGCGGCCGTCGCCTGGCCGACCACGAGGGCCAGCGCACCGAGGACGGTGACGACGGCGGAGCGGCGAAGGCGCCGGGTACGGGGCTTCGCCGCTCTTGCGGGGTTTGTGGTGGGGGGTGTCGAATGAGGCACGCCAACTCCAGGTTCTTGGCTGTGGGGGGCGCTACTGGCTGCGCCAGGTCCAGACCTTCGCAGGCCGGTGTGTGCACGTCAACACCCGTGCGGTGTACGGGCTTTGGCAGACCGCTGAACTTTCCTGCCTGTGCTTTTCCTGTGTTCCGGCGGCTCTCGGCACCACCATGGCTCTCGGCGAACAAGTGCGCTAATTTGAGGTCCAGGGCACAGGTGAATGGGCACCCGTGGCGAGTGCGGGAGGTTCTGGTTGACCCCGGCGCAACTACGGGCCTTCGCGGCGACCGTACGCCTTGGTTCCGTGAAGGCCGCCGCGGCCGATCTCGCCGTCACCGAGTCCGCCGTCTCCATCCACATCGCGCATCTGCGCAGGGAACTCGGCGACAAGCTCTTCGCCCGCACGGCCAACGGGCTCGCGTTCACCCCCGGCGGGCTGCGGCTGGCCAGCCGCGCCGCCGAGATGCTGGGGCTCCAGGACCGGACGATCCTCGAAGTGAAACAGGCCGGCTCCGGCCGACGACTGCTGCGCGTCGCCGCGTCGAGCCTGTTCGCCGAACACGCCGCCCCCGGACTGATCGAGCTGTTCGCGGGGCGCGCCGACGACCTCGACGTCGAACTGAGCGTGCACGGCCCGCAGGAGTTCGCCTCCCTGCTGCTGACCCGCGCCGTGGACGTGGCCATAGGGCCCCGCCCCGCCACCCTCGACGACGCCGCGACCTGCACGCACTTCCTCAATTACCAGGTGATCGCGGTCGTAGGGCCCGACCATCCGCTCGCGGCCGCGGCGAGTGCCGGTGCGGCCGAACTGCGGGGCCAGACCTGGTTGTTGGGTCCCTCGGCGGTCGGGCGGACGGGCATGGTGCCGTCGGTGCTGCGCCGCCTGGGCATCCCCGAACACAACCAGCGGATCTTCCAGAGCCATGCCGCCTCCGTCGACGAGGCCAAGCGCGGCAAAGGGGTGGCCCTGGCCGTCGCCTTCGCGGTGACGAAGGACCTCGCCGAGGGCGACCTCCGTCAACTCGCGGGCCCCCAACTCCCCGCCCGCGGCTCCTGGAACCTGCTCACCCTGCCCGACCGCGAAGCGCCGCCCGCTGCCGCGGAGTTGCGGCGGTTCGTCACCACGCCGCGGGCTATCCAGGCGATGCTTCGTGGTGCGGGGGTGACGGCTGGGCGGTTTCGGCCGGCGATTCATGTGACGTTGTGGAGCTAGGCCCCGTCGTCGATGTCCGCTCACTGTTGTGTGACGTGCCTTGCGCAGTAGGTCGGACCGTCCAGCCCGGCGATGTCCAGGTAGGAGTCCTCTGCCAGCTTGATGTCGTCCTTGCGTGGGCAGTTGCCGTACAGGTCCGGCTCGCCGATGATCTTGAGATCGGGCAACGTCTCCCCTTTGCAAGGGACTTCCTTGTACTGGTCGGTCGGGCCCGAAGTCCACAGGCAGTCACCGACGCGGATCTCCATGCCCCCTCCGCCCGGGTCACCGGGGTGCGGGGCCTTGAGGTTGCGCACGCAGACGTAACCCACGCCGCCCAGCCACCGGGCGTAGTTACGTGAGCCCGCGAGTTCCGGCCCACTGGCATCGGTGACGCCCAGTACGGCGTCCGTGGAGCCGGGGCAGTCGATGTAGGTGGACCGGGTCATCTTCTCCTTGACGCGCTTGAGGACCTTGCCGATGGCGTCGGGGTCGTCGCAGGCCATCTCCTCGACACGGCCCTCCATGCCATCGGCCGCGGACCCGTAACAGTCGTCCTTGGCCAGCAGCACGGTGTCGGTGTCGCTGTACGGCGACTGGGGCGGACTGCTCGACGGGGTCTCCGCCTCGGTCCACGTCGCGGCCGGGGTCGAGGCGGCGGACGTCTCCGACGATCCACGCGCTCCGTCGTCGCCGTCCGAGCAGCCACTGGCCAACACCAGCGTGCCCAGTAACACGACAGCTCGTAAGCCGCGCACATACCGCATATCAAGGCCCCCTGCCTCAGTGTCCTCAATGTACCTACGCACAAAGGGAGTTGAGCGGTTCCCGAGTGGGCGGCGGGCGCTTTCCGCTCGCACGCAGGTGACGGGGTGAGGGACATCGCCACCGGCCCTAGCGGCTGAGCCGAGCGACCTCGCCCGGCACCCGCAGCAGCGCGCCGAAGCTGTCGGCCGGCAGCAGCAGGTCCACGTACGGCAGAGCCGCGGCCATCGTCGACGTGCGCGGTGCGAAACCGGGGGCGGCGGCCCGGGGGTTGAGCCAGATCACCGTGTGGGCGCGTCGTCGTAGCCGGGCCATGGCGGTGGCGAGCCGGAGTGGTGGATCGCCGTCCCAGCCGTCCGAGGCGATCAGCACGACCGCGCCGCGCAGGGTGCCGCCGTGGTGCGAGGTGAGGAGGGTGCTCAGGCAGTGGGCGATGCGAGTGCCGCCGAACCGGTCGGTGACCCGTTGCGTCGCCTCGTCGAACGCTTCCTGCGGCGAGCGGTGCGCGAGCACCGTGGTGAGCCGGGTCAAGGACGTGGCGAACGCGAAGACCTCGGCATGAGTCGTCAGCGCGAGGGCGCGCATCAGGTGCAGATACGCCATCGCCTGCGCCTGCATCGACCGGCTCACGTCACACAGCACGACGACCCGGCGCGGTCGGTCCACCGGCCCGGACCGGACCAGCCGTACCGGTTCCCAACCGGTCCGCCGGGCCCGGGCCACTGTCTCCCGGATCGCCACCCGGTGACCGCTCGCACGCACGGTGTGGCGCCGGGTGCGGCGTACGGGCCAGTCCCGCAGCCGTGCTTCGAGCCAGCGGCCGAGCAACTCGGCCTGTTCCGCGTCCAGTTCACCGAACGGCGTGTCCACTGCGGCGGCCAGCTCGCTGGGCAGGCGCTCCGGCATCGTCGGGGCACGCTCCGCACGGTGTTCGGTACCGTCGACGGCGGGCGGCAAAGTCACCCACGGCAGACCGGAACCGCCGACGGGTTCACCGCCGTGAGAGTCGGCGCCCACAGAGTCCTGACCACCAGCCCCCGTACTGTGCCCATTACGGCGCGCGTTCGGGTCGAGAGCGAGTACGGACTGCCCGAAGACCGCGTCGAAGACATCGTCGAAGCGGGCCAGGTCGGGACGGTCGCGTACGAGGGTGACGCGAGCCGTCCAGTACAGCGACGTGCGCGTCCTCGGCGGGGCGGCCGCGAGCGCGTTCACGAAATCCCGGGTGCCGGTGAGACCCACCGGTACGCCGTGCTCCCTGAGCCGGGCAGCCAGGGCGGTGGCGAACGCGGCCCGGTCGACGGCGGGCAGCAGCGGACCGCTCGGTGTCATCGGACCAGCAGATAGATCACCACGGCGATGACGACGGCCGCACCGATGGCGGGGAGCAGCCGCTTGTACACGGACGCGCCGGCCACCCGCATCAGGTCCAGCGGCTCACTCGGCGCCGGCTGCGCCACGGGTGCCGCCCGGACGGTCTCCGGCACAGGTTCGGTCTCCGGCACTGCTTCTGCTTCCGCCTCTGCTTTCTCCGCCTCTTCCGTCGCCAGCAGCTGCGTCTCCACGTTCGCCACGAACTGTGCGAACAGCTTCTCCGAGATCTCCTTGATCATGCCGCTGCCGAACTGGGCCAGCCTGCCGCTGATGTTGAGGTCCGTGCTGACCGTCACGACCGTGCCCGCGCCCTCGCCGCGCAGGCGTGCGTCGACCGTCGCGGACGCGTTGCCGCCCCCGCGCATGTCCTTGCCGGCCGCGCTGATGACGGCGTGGTGGGCGCTCTCGTCCCGCTCCACGAAGCGCGCCGTACCCGCGAACTGGCTGACCATGGGCCCGACTTTGACCCGGACCTTTCCCCGGTGGATCTCGCCGTCGACGCCGGTGAGTTCCGCGCCGGGCATGCACGGGGCGAGGGCCTCCAGGTCGGTGAGGGCCTGCCACGCCCGCTCGACCGGCACACCGACGCTGAACTCGTTGTCGATCTTCATGGTGTCCTCGCTTCTTCGGGATAACCGAGTGCGTCGAGGGCGCCGACGACGGCGGTGCGGTCGTCGGGGCTCTTGGCGACCGTGCTGAGCGTGCGGACGATGTCGTCGCGGGCCAGCCGCGCGACCCGCAGTGCCGCCAGGGCGGAGACCCAGTCGATGGCCTCCGCCATGCCGGGCGCCTTGTCGAGGTCCAACTCGCGCACCCGGCCGATGAATTCGGTCGTGGACGCGATGAGCGGCTCGTTCGCGGCCGGTACCGTACGGCGCAGGATCTCCGCCGTGCGTTCGGGCGTGGGGAAGTCGATCCAGTGGTAGAGGCAGCGCCTGCGCAGCGCGTCGTGCAGCTCCCGGCTGCGGTTGGAGGTCAGCACCACGACGGGCGGCCGTACGGCGGTGAAGGTGCCCAACTCCGGGATGCTGATGGCGGATTCGCCCAGGAACTCGAAGAGCAGCGCCTCGAACTCGTCGTCGGCCCGGTCGATCTCGTCGATCAACAGCACGGGCGGCAGCGGGCCTTGATGGCGCACCGCCCGCAACAGAGGCCGGTCGAGCAGGAAGTCCTCGGTGAACAGGTCGGCGTCGGACAACTCCCGTCCGTGCGCCTCGGTGAGCCGGACGGCGAGCAGTTGGCGCTGGTAGTTCCACTCGTAGAGCGCCTCGCCCGCCGTCAGCCCCTCGTAGCACTGGAGCCGGATCAGCGGAGTGTCCAGGGCCTTGGCGAGCGCCTTCGCGGCACTGGTCTTGCCCACGCCGGGCTCGCCCTCCAGCAGCAGCGGCCGGTCGAGCAGCGTGGCCAGGAGGAGGGCGGTCGCCGTGCCGTCGTCGACGAGGTGGCCGACCTCGTCGAGCCGCCGCCGTACGTCGTCGGCGTCCGCGAACAGTCCGCTCACCCGGTGGCCCGCCCACCCGCGGACCAGCGGTCTAGGCAGCCCGTCCCGCAGAACCAGAACTCGCCCTCCCCGGTGGCGAGATGGGGTGTGTCGGCGCGCACGGACACGGTCATCCCGCACACCGGGTCCACGGCCTGGGAAGGGCGCTCGGGCACGGGGGCCTTTGCCGCATGTACGACCCGTACCACGTCCGCCAGGATCGACAGCGCGATCTCGGCCGGCGTACGGGCGCCGATGTCCAGCCCGGCCGGCGCCTGGACGCGGGCCCGTTCCGCCTCGTTCAGGCCGAGTTCGTCGAGGAGGGCGGCGGCACGGCGGTGGCTGGCGACCAGCGCGATGTGACCGACGCCCGCGTCGAGGGCGGCGCGCAGGGCTTCTGCGTCGCCGCGGCCCTGCCCGGCCACGATCACCGCCGACGTGTGGTCGGTGGGCGGGTGTTCGGGCAGGGAGCGGGCCGTGGCGTAGCCGAGCAGGCCGGCGAAGGCGACGCAGGCCTCCGCGACGGGTGTGGTTCCGACGACCTCGATCAGCGGTGGCGGCAGCACCGGCTCCAGGAAGATCTCCAACGCACCTCCCGACAGGCAGGGGTTGACCACGACCCGCGCTCCCGGTGTCTCGGGGAACTCGGCGTCCCCCTGCGGCAGGACGCGCAGCAGCAGCGGCCCGCCGTCGTGCAGGGCGCCGAGCGCGGCCGTACGCACGGAACCCTCGGCGCACTGGCCGCCGACGAAGCCGTCGATGGTGCCGTCGCCGTGCACGATGGCCTCGTCGCCGGGGTGTGCCGATGCGGGCGCCTGGGCCCGCACGACGCGCGCGTGGACGAACGGCACGCGCCGCTCGGTGAGTTCGAGGGCCCGCGCACTCAACTTGCCGGTCATCACAGCCACCTTCAGATCGGCGGAGCCGGTCGGCCCTGCATCGCCTCCCACACCCGCGAGGGCGTGAGCGGCATGTCCGCGTGCCGGATGCCGTACGGCTTCAGCGCGTCGACCACCGCGTTGACGATGGCGGGCGGCGAGCCGACCGTCGCGGACTCGCCGACCCCCTTGGCGCCGATGGGGTGGTGCGGGGAGGGCGTGACGGTGAACCCGGTCTCCCAGTCGGGGACTTCGAGCGATGTCGGGATCAGATAGTCCATCAGCGAGCCGCTGAGGCAGTTGCCGTCCTCGTCGAAGGAGATCATCTCCATCAGTGCCATGCCGACGCCGTCGGTGAGCCCGCCGTGCACCTGCCCCTCGATGATCATCGGGTTGATACGGGTGCCGCAGTCGTCGACGGCGACGAACCGGCGGACGGTCACCTTCGCCGTACCCGGGTCGATGTCGACGACGCAGATGTAGGCGCCGTGCGGATAGGTGAGGTTCTCCGGGTTGTAGCAGATCTGCGCCTCCAGACCGCCCTCCATACCCTCCGGCAGATCGCCCGCGCCGTGCGCCCGCATCGCGATGGCCTGGATCGTGACCGAGGCCTCGGGGTCACCCGCGACCCGGAAGGAACCCTTCTCCCACTCCAGGTCGGCGACCGACACCTCCAGCATCGACGAGGCGATGAGCCGTGCCTTGTCGCGAACCTTGCGGGCGACCAGGGCCGCGGCGGCGCCCGAGACGGGCGTGGACCGGCTGCCGTAGGTGCCCAGGCCGAACGGTGTCTGGTCGGTGTCGCCGTGCACCACGTCGATGTCCTGCGGCGGGATGCCGAGTTCCTCGGCGACGATCTGCGCGAACGTCGTCTCGTGCCCCTGCCCCTGCGACTGGACCGACAGCCGGACGACCGCCTTCCCGGTCGGATGCACCCGCAGTTCGCAGCCGTCGGCCATGCCGAGACCGAGGATGTCCATGTCCTTGCGGGGACCCGCGCCGACCGCCTCGGTGAAGAACGACACGCCGATGCCCATGAGTTCACCCCGGGCCCGCTTCTCGGCCTGCTCGACGCGCAGCGCGTCGTAGCCGGCGAGTTCCTTGGCGAGTTCCATGGTGGGCGCGTAGTTGCCCGAGTCGTAGACCCAGCCCGTCTTGGTGCGGAAGGGGAACTGTTCGGGCCGGATGAAGTTCTTCATCCGCAACTCGACCGGATCCATGGCCAGTTCGTAGGCGAGACAGTCCACGATCCGCTCGATCAGGTAGACGGCCTCTGTGATGCGGAACGAGCAGGCGTACGCGACCCCGCCGGGCGCCTTGTTGGTGTAGACGGCGGTCATCTTGCAGTGGGCGGCCTCGATGTCGTAACTGCCGGTGAAGACACCGAAGAAGCCGGCCGGGTACTTCACCGGTGCGGCCGTGCCGTTGAACGCGCCGTGGTCGGCGAGGACTTGGGTGCGGACGGCGAGGATCCTGCCGTCGCGGGTGGCCGCGATCTCGCCGCGCATCACGTAGTCGCGGGCGAAGCCGGTGCTGATGAGGTTCTCCGCGCGGTCCTCCATCCACTTCACCGGTTTGCCGATGAGGAGTGAGCCGACGATCGCGCACACGTAACCGGGGTAGATCGGCACCTTGTTGCCGAAGCCGCCGCCGATGTCGGGGGAGACGACCCGGATCTTGTGCTCGGGCAGTCCGGCGACGATCGCGTAGAGGGTGCGGTGGGCGTGCGGTGCCTGGGTGGTGGACCACAGGGTGAGGCGGCCGTCGACCTGGTCGTAGTCCGCGACCGCACCGCACGTCTCCATCGGTGCCGGGTGCACGCGCGGGTAGACGATGTCCTCGGTGACCACGACGTCCGCGCGGGCGAAGACGGCCTCGGTCTCGGCCTCGTCGCCGGTCTCCCAGTCGAAGCAATGGTTGTCGTTCTTGCCCTCCAGGTCGTCGCGGATGACGGGCGCGTCGGGGGAGAGGGCGGTGCGGACATCGATCACCGGGTCGAGGGGCTCGTACTCGACGTCGATCAACTCCAGCGCGTCCCGGGCCGCGTAGCGGTCCTCCGCGACGACGAAGGCGACCTCCTGGCCCTGGAAGCGGACCTTGTCGGTGGCGAGGACCGCCTGCACGTCGTTCGAGAGGGTCGGCATCCACGCCAGGCCCTTCTCGGCGAGCATGGCGCCGGTGACCACCAGCCGGACCTTCGGGTGGGCCTCGGCGAGGGTGGTGTCGACGGAGAGGACACGGGCGTGCGCGAACGGCGAGCGCAGGATGGCCAGATGCAGCATGCCGGGCAGGTCGAGGTCGTCGACGTAGCGGCCCTTGCCGCGGACGAAGCGCGGGTCCTCCTTGCGGAGCATCCGGCCGTGGCCGCAGGGCTTCTTGTCGTTGTCGACGAAGGCGGTGCGGTGGCCGTTCTCGGAGACGGTGGTCATGACGCGCTCCCCGAAGCCGAAGCCGAAGTGGCCTGTGTTTCCAAGGAAGTTCGGGTCCCGGCCTCCTCGGCCGCCGCCCACCGGACGGAGCGGACGATGGTGGCGTAGCCGGTACAGCGGCAGATCTGCCCGGAGATCGCCTCCCGGATCTCCTGGTCGGAGGGATCGGGGTTGCGGTCCAGCAACGCACGCGCGGTCATCATCATCCCGGGAGTGCAGAAGCCGCACTGGAGACCGTGGCACTCGACGAACCCGCGCTGCACCGGGTCGAGTTCACCGTTCTGTTCGAGCCCCTCCACGGTGCGCACCTCGTGTCCGCCCGCCATCGCGGCCAGGACGGTGCAGGACTTGACCGGTTCGCCGTCCAACCACACCACGCACGTACCGCAGTTGCTGGTGTCGCACCCCCAGTGGGTGCCGGTCAGCCGGAGGTGGTCGCGCAGGAAGTGGACGAGCAGCAGCCGCCCCTCGATCTCCCGGGTGACCTCTTCGCCGTTGACGACCATGCTGACCTGCACGATCACACTTCCTGTCCGTCGATGCGGGCCACGGCCCGGCGCAGCACGCGCATGGTCAACTCCCTTGCCAGATGCCGCTTGTACTCGGCACTGCCGCGCCGGTCGGTCACGGGGGAGCAGGCCTCGGCGGCGATGTCCCCGGCCTGTCCGTACAGTTCCTCGGTCGGTCGCCGGCCGCGCAGGGCGTCGGCGATGCCGGGGATGCCCGCTGTGTTCGGTCCCACGGCGGCGAGCCCCACCCGGGCGTCGGCGATCAGCCCCTCGCCGTCCAGCCACACCGCGGCGCCGGCCGACACCACCGCCCAGTCACCGGCCCGCCGTTCGACCTTCTCGTAGGCGCTGGAGCCGTTCGGGCGGACCGGGAAGCGGACCTCGGTGAGGATCTCCGCGTCGCCCACGGCGGTTTCGTACGGTCCCCGGTGGAAGTCCTCCATGGACACCACCCGTTCGCCGTCCATGCCCTGGATCACGCAGCTGGCGTCGAGCGTCGTGCACACGGCGGACAGGTCCTCGGACGGGTCGGCCTGGCACAGGGAGCCGCCGAGCGTGCCCCGGTTGCGCACCACGGGGTCGGCGATGACACGTTCGGCGTCTCGGAACACCGGGAAGGCGGCGGCGAGTTCGTCCGACTCCAGCAGCTCGCGGTGGCGGGTCATCGCGCCGATGCGGATCAGCCCGGGTTCGACGCGGACGTAACCCAGTTCGTCGTGCAGGTCGTTGATGTCGATCAGGTACTCGAAGTTGGCCAGCCGCAACTTCATCATCGGGATCAGACTGTGCCCGCCGGCCACCAGCCGTGCCGTGTCGCCCAGCCGGTCGAGCAGCGCGACCGCCTCACCGACGCTGCCGGCCCGCTGGTACTCGAACGGAGCGGGAACCTGCATACCGCAATCCCCCTGTCCTGCACGGCTCTTGGCCGGTCGGCCGGGCGCCGTGTCCGGGCCTCATTGGGCGCTCGGCGGACAGGGGTGTCAACGGCTGGTTAACCGTTCACTTAAGTTGCTCGTCCTGGGGAGCCGGGGAAGCGGGCAGGTCGTCCAGGAAATCCGCCGAGGGCACGAAGAAAAGACTTCCGGTGACGGCCGTGGAGAAGTCCAGGATGCGGTCGTGGGACGCGGTGTCCGTACCCAGGAACATGTTGCGCAACATCTGCTCGGTCACCGAGGGCGTGCGGGCATACCCGATGAAGTAGGTGCCGAACTCGCCCTGGCCCGCGCTGCCGAACGGCATGTTGTCGCGCAGGATCTTCCGCTCGGTGCCGTCCGGGCCGGTGATCACGTTGAGCGCGATGTGCGAGTCGGCCGGCTTGACGTCGTCGTCCATCTCCATGTTGGTCAACTTGCTGCGCCCGATAGCCCGTTCCTGCTGCTCCACAGGCAGCGCGTTCCAGGCCGCCATGTCGTGGACGTACTTCTGCACGATCACATAGCTGCCGCCCGCGAACTCCGGGTCCTCGCCACCGATCACCACCGCCTCGCGGGCCGCCTGCCCGACGGGGTTCTCCGTGCCGTCGACGAAGCCCAGCAGATCGCGCACGTCGAAGTACTGGAACCCGGACACCTCGTCGGCCACGGCGACCGCACCGTCGAGCCGCCCCATGATCTCGGCGGCCAACTCGAAGCACAGGTCGGCCCGTACGGCCTTGATGTGGAACAGCAGGTCGCCCGGGGTGGAGACGGCCGTGTGGTGTTCGCCGGCGAGTTCGCGGAACGGATGCAGTTCGGCGGGGCGCGGGCCCTCGAACAGCCGGTCCCACACCCGCGACCCGATGCCGGTCACACAGCTGAGCCGCCCGTCCGGCGCGCGGAACCCGATGGACCGGATCAACCCGCCCAGATCTTCGAGGAGTTGGCGCACCGTCTGCTCGCCGCCCGGCTCCACGGTGACGACGAGGAAGGTCGCGCTGGGTGTCAGGGACTCCAGCACCGCCTGCGTGGTCGGGACGCTCTCGCCGCCGATGCTGCCGTCCGTACGCTCGACCGAGCCGTCAACTGTCATGTACTTCATGCCTCCGCGCTGTTCCGGGCAGTGCCGGCCATGACGGCCGGCACTGTGCGACTCAGCCGAGTTTCCCAGTCCGCGCGTCCTGCCACAGGTCGACGCCGCCGTCCACGGCGTACGAGTCGATCTCGGCCAGCTCCTCGGCGCTGAAGGCGAGGTTGTCCAGCGCGGCCACGTTCTGTTCGAGCTGCTCCGTGCGGGACGCGCCGATGACCAGCGAGGTGACCCGCTCGTCCCGCAGCGCCCACGCCAGCGCCATCTGCGCCAGGGACTGCCCGCGCCGTCCCGCGATGTCGTTCAGCGCGCGCAGCCGGCGCACCATGTCCTCCGTCAGCCAGCCCGCGTCGAACGACGTGCCCTGCGCGGCCCGCGACCCCTCCGGGATCCCGTCCAGGTACCGCCCGGTCAGCAGCCCCTGCGACAGTGCCGTGAAACCGATGACCCCGAAGCCCTCGTCCTGCGCGGCATCCAACAGCCCGTCGGTCTCTATCCACCGGTTGAGCATGTTGTACGACGGCTGGTGGATGAGCAGCGGCGTGCCCAGCTCGCGCAGGATCGCGGCGGCCTCACGGGAGCGCTCCGCGTCGTAGGAGGAGATGCCGACGTAGAGCGCCTTGCCCTGGCGGACGGCGGTGTCCAGCGCGCCCATGGTCTCTTCGAGCGGGGTGCCGGCGTCGAGGCGGTGGGAGTAGAAGATGTCGACGTAGTCGAGGCCCGTGCGCTTCAGCGACTGGTCGAGCGAGGCGAGGACGTACTTGCGGGAGCCGCCGCCCTGGCCGTAGGGGCCCGGCCACATGTCCCAGCCGGCCTTCGTGGAGACGACCAGCTCGTCCCGGTACGGCGCGAGGTCCTGCTTCAGCAGCCGGCCGAAGTTGGACTCGGCGGCGCCGTAGGGAGGGCCGTAGTTGTTCGCCAGGTCGTGGTGGGTGATGCCGAGGTCGAAGGCGCGCAGCGCGATCTCGCGCTGCGTCTCGAAGGGGCGGTCGTCACCGAAGTTGTGCCAGTAGCCCAGCGAGAGCAGGGGCAGGTCGAGCCCCGAGCGGCCGGTGCGGCGGTAGCGCATCGTGCTGTCGTAGCGCCCCGGATCTGCGATGTGGTTCACGACGCCAACTGTGCCCGCGCCCGCCGTGCGCGTCCAACCGATCCCTTTCATCGGATTCAGCAGCGCCGGCACTTAATCCGGGAGCGGCTCGCTGAGCGGACCGAGGCTGTTCGACGGCCTGTCGTTCGTCCCTAGGGTCCTCTCCATGAACAGCGACATTTCGGAGAGCCGCGACGATGGCCCGCTGCGGATCGGCGTGCGCGTCCCGCCCTGCGACCGGGCGGACCGCGTGGCCCGGACCGTACGTCGGGCCGAGGAGCTCGGCTTCGACCAAGTGTGGTTCCCCGACTCGCAGTTGCTGTGGCGGGACGTGTTCACCACGCTCACCGCGGCCGCCTTCGCCACCGAACGGATCGGCCTCGGCACCGCCGTCACCAACCTGGCGACCCGGCACCCCTCCGTCGTCGCGTCGGCCGCGCGCAGCGTCGCCGAACTCGCGCCCGGCCGGTTCACCCTCGGCCTCGGCGTGGGCAACAGCTCCGTCGCGCCCATCGGTCTGCGGCAGACCGGCTCGGCCCAACTGCGCGAAGGACTGGGCATGTTGAGGGCCCTGCTGGACGGGCACGAGTGGGACTTCGAGGGCAAGGTCCGCTCCCGGCTGCGCGACCCCCAGCCGTCCGTGCCGCTGCATCTGGCGGCGAGCGGGCCGCGCAACCTGCGGCTGGCCGGTGAGATCGCCGACGGCGTCATCCTGCTCAGCGGAGTCTCGCCGCGCACCCTGGCCGCCGCCACCGCCCGGGTGCGGGAGGGCGCGGAATCGGCGGGCCGGAGCGCCGAGACCCTCCCGGTGACCGTGTCCGCGTTCTGCGCGGTCACCGACGACATCGAGGCCGAGGCCCGCCTGATCAAACCGATCTGCGCCTCGATCGCCCAGAACGGCGGCGCGTCCTTCCTCGCCCTCGCCGGCATCGACGTGGACGTTCCGGCCACGGTGGAGGGCGTCTACCCGGACCTCGTGCACGCCGAGGACTGGGACGAGGCGGTCAGGATCTGCTCGGCCTGGATCAGCGACGAGGCGGCCGTCCGCTTCGCCGAGGAGTTCTGCCTGATCGGCACGGCCGCACAGATCACCCAACGCCTGCGCACCCTGCGCGAGTTGGGCGTGACCGACGTCTTCCTCCAGCACGTCGGCTCCTACGACCTGCCCACCGACCTGATCGAGACCGTCGGCGGCTCGGTCCTGCCGGCCCTCCGCTCAGGTGCTCTCCGGGGATGAGACCGTCAGCGGGTTCCCGCAGCGGGCAGCAGATCCTTGCGTACGACGCCGTCCTGGACGACACACACGATGTTGCCGGGATCGCCGAGCACGCCGATGTCCGTGAGCGGGTCGCCGTCGCACAGGATCAGATCGGCGGTCTTGCCCACGGTCAGCGTGCCCAACCGGTCGGACAGGCCCAGGAGTTCGGCGGAGACGCGGGTGCCGGCGACGATCGCGGCCATGGGGTCCATGCCCAGGTCCACGAGGAAGCGCAGCTCCAGCAGGTTCTGGCCGTGCGGGCAGACGGCCGCGTCGGTGCCGAGGGCGATACGGGCGCCCTGGTCGATGGCGCGGGCGATGTTCTCCTTGGTGATGCCCGACCAGCGGACCTTCTTCTGGTAGTGGTGCTCCGGCATCAGGTTCTTGTCGAGGCCCGCGAACACCGTGGACAGCGTCGGCACGACGAACGTGCCCCGCTCGCCCGCCAGGTCCAGCGCCCGCTCGTCCAGGCCGTAGCCGTGCTCGATGCTGGTGACGCCGCCGCGGATCGCGGTGAGGATGCCCGCGGTGCCCTGCGCGTGGGCGGCGACGGGCTTGCCGCCGTGACGCCGGCACTCGTCCACCACGGCCCGGATCTCGTCCTCCATCAGCCCCTCGTCCTCGGGCTGGTCGTAGGGGCTGGCCATGCCGCCGGTCGCGCAGATCTTGATCACGTCGGCGCCCGCGCGGATCATCCTGCGCACGGCGAGCCGGGACTCGTCCACGGTGTCGGCCAGTTCGGCCATCTCGCCGCCGCTGAGGTCGGTGCCGTCGAGGAGGCGGAAGTCGGCGTGGCCGCCGGTGTGGCTGATGATCCGTACGGCGGTGTGCAGACGGGGGCCGACGATCCGGCCGGTCTCGACGGCCGTACGGAACCCGGTCGACAGTCCGCCCAGGTCACGGGCGGTGGTGATGCCGGCGTCCAGGGTCTGCCGCAGCCGGGTCGCGGTGTCGTAGGTGACCAGGACCGGATCGAGTTCGCCGCGCCGCCCGGGCGGCGAGCCCTGCGCGTACGCGAGGTGGGTGTGGCAGTCGAAGAACCCGGGGAGCACGGTCCGGCCGCCGGCGTCGATGATCCGGACCGCGGAGCCGTCACCTGGCACGGGTGGGGCCGTAGCCGCTGGTCCGGCGTAGGTGAGCGCTCCCTCCGCGTCCGCGACGACGACGGCGTCGGGCACCGGGAGCGCACCGGTACCGTCGACGAGGCGGGCGTTCTCGACGCGCAACATGGTCCGAAAGGTCTCTTGCGTCATGGCATCCGTCATGGTGGGGCCGAATCACTCCTCGGTATCAGGAACCTCGGTGTCGGGGAACCTCGCTATCAGGAACAGGCGAAAGGGAGTCTGCAATGGACGAGATAACCCCGCGCTACGGTGCAGCTTCCGATCCTGA
Organism: Streptomyces colwelliae; assembly: GCF_048158785.1. Classification (NCBI taxonomy): domain Bacteria; kingdom Bacillati; phylum Actinomycetota; class Actinomycetes; order Kitasatosporales; family Streptomycetaceae; genus Streptomyces; species Streptomyces colwelliae. The sequence continues at coordinate 26,143 of NZ_JBLTJC010000015.1, forward strand.
TTTCAGTCGGGCGCGCAGGAATACGCCGTCCCAGGAGGCGCAGGATTTCGCTGCCGCGGATCTCGACGAACTGGACCGCGGAGTCGTGCACGCGCTACAGATCCACCCCCGGGCCCCCTGGACCCTGGTCGGTGATGTGCTCGGCGTGAACCCGGTGACGGTCGCCCGGCGCTGGCAGCGTCTTGAGGAGGCCGGGCTGGCGTGGGTGACCGCCTACCCGAGGCTGTCGGACTCCCGGATCGTGGTGACGGGCATCGTCGAGGTCGACACCGAACCCGGCGTCGCGGAGGACGTGGCCCGCGCCCTCGCCGCCGAGCACGCCGTGGCCAACGTCAAGATCACGGCCGGCGGCCGCGATGTCGTGACCGCCGTCCAGACCAGGGACCTCGACGAACTCGCCCACCTCACCACCCGGCTCTTCCAGCAGACACCGGGCGTCCGCGCGACCCGCACCCACGTCTCCACCGGCGTCCCCACCGAGGGCAGCCGCTGGCGGCTGCGCAGTCTGGACGCGGCCCAGTGCGCGCGCGTCGAGGCGAGCCACGCGTCGGACGTCCCGCCCGACCCCGGCACGGGGTCCACCGCGCCCTGGGACTCCCTGGACGCGCAGATCCTCGAACTCCTCAGCTCCGACGGCCGGATGTCGATCCGCGCCCTGGCGACCGCGACCGGCGTCGGCGTCACCACGGTCCGCCGCAGACTCCAGTCGCTGCTGGCCTCCCGCGTGAGCCTGCGCTGCGACCTCGCCCGGCGGCTGTCCGGCTGGCCGCTGTCGGCGGTGTACTTCGCGTCCGTGCCCGCCCAGTACCTGGAGGAGACCAGCCGCGTCCTGTCCGGCGTGCGCGAGGTCCGCTCGTGCGCGATCACCGCGGGCCCGAACAACCTCGTCATCGACGTCTGGCTGCGCGCCCTGGCCGACGTGCACACCTTCGAGGCGCACCTGTCGCGCCGGCTCCCGCGCCTGGTGATCGACGACCGCTCGGTGGTCCTGCGCACGGTGAAGCACATGGGCCGGATCCTGGATCGCGACGGCCGCTGCGTCGGCGTCGTACCGCTGCGCGAACCCCAGGGAACCCACGACCCGGCCGAATCGCTTCTCGCCGTCCCGGACGACAAACGCCTCTGGCGATGACGGCGACACCCCGAACTTCCCCTTGCCCGAAGGCTGTTGAGGAGCACTGATGCGGTCCACGTACATCCCCGGGGCCGGTGGCCACCTGCGCTGGATCGACATCCCGGGTGACGGCCCCGCACGGGTGTACCTCCACGGGCTGGGCTGCGCGGGCTCGGCCGACTTCACGGGGATCGCGGCTCTCTCCGGCGGACGCGCGATCGTCGTGGACCTCCTCGGCCACGGCTTCAGCGACCGCCCCAAGGACTTCCCCGGCACGCTGGAGGCCCACGCCGAGACGGTCGCCGCCGTCCTCGACGACGAGGGCATCGAGGACGCCGTCCTCGTCGGACACTCGATGGGCGGGGCCATCGCGATCGTCCTCGCCGCGGCCCGCCCCGACCTCGCCTCCCGCCTCGTCCTCGCCGAGCCCAACCTCCGCACGGGCGGCGGCCTGTACAGCGGAGCCATCGCCGCCTACCGGGAGGAGGACTTCGTAAGCCACGGATTCCGTACGGTCCTGGCGGGACTGGAGCCCGACTACGCGGCACGGATGCGCGCGGCCGATCCCGCGATCCTGCACCGCAGCGCCGTGAGCCTGGTGCGCGGGACCACTCCCGGGACGGCGGAACTCTTCTACGGCCTTCCGCAGCCGAAGGTCATGCTCATAGGCACCCGGAGCCGCCCCTACGCGGACGAGCCCGCCGTCCGGCAGGCCGGCATCCCCGTCGTCGACGTTCCCCATGCGGGCCACCACATGATGCGGGACAACCCGGAGGGCTTCGTGGCTCTGGTAGCCCAAGGCTATCAAAATCATTGATGAAATTGTTGACAATATCTTCGACTTCGGTTTGGGTCAGTGAGCGGGTTTCGGCCGGGACGTCGACAACCCGCCACACGTCCGACTAGACCCAGGGAGGTCTGATGGAGATCGTGGACACTCACACCCACGTCATCTCTCCGGATACGAAGCGTTACCCCGCCGACCCCGTCGGCGGCCGGCGGTCCGAGTGGTCGCAGGCTCACCCGGTGGACATCGACGGCCTCGTACGTGCGCTGGACGAAGCCGGCATCGCCAAGGCGGTGGTCGTGCAGGCGTCCACGGTCTACGGGCACGACAACCGCTATGTCGCCGAGGCGGTGCGGACCCACCCCGACCGTTTCGTCGGGGTCTACTCGATCGATGCACTGGCCGAGGACGCGGTCGCCAGGATCGAACACTGGCAAGGACAGGGCCTGTCCGGATTCCGCCTGTTCACCACCGGTACCACCATGCCCGGCCAGGCCGACTGGCTCGGCCATGAACGTTCCTATCCCGCCTGGTCCTACGCCGAGGAACACGGCATCCCGGTGTGTCTTCAGATGACGATCCAGGGACTGCCCGCACTGCGCGCTCTGCTGGAGCGGTTTCCCCGTGTCCGCGTACTGCTCGACCACTGCGCCCGCCCCGATCTGTCCGACGGCCGCCCCTACCGGGCCGCGCGGGACCTCTTCGACCTGGCGGCCCATCCCGGTGTGCATCTGAAGCTCACCCACCGACCGCTGGAGGCCGCGGCGAAGGGCAGGTCCACGACCGCGGAGTTCCTGGCGGACCTGGTCGCCGCCTACGGCGCCGGGCGCATCGCGTGGGGTTCCAACTTCCCGGCGGCGGAATGCACTCTCGCAGAGATCCTCGCCGAGGCCCGTGGCGCGGTCTCCGGTCTGTCGGAGGCCGACCTGGAGATGGTCTTCGGCGGTACGGCCACAGCGTTCTATCCCTCCCTCATGACAGCGGGAGACAGCCGTGCCTGAGCCCACCGTGCTGCGAACGGTCCTCGCCGACCACCCGCACACCGCCGCCCTGAAGAGCGGCGAGGTCCGCAGTGACCGGGTCGAGCTCTCCTTCACCGACGTGTCCCCGGTCCACCGGGCCTTCGCGCCCATGGTGCGCGACGAGGCGTACGACCTCAGTGAGTTGGCGGTCGTGACCGCCTTGCAGGCCATCGCCTACGGCCGGCCGATCGTGCTGCTGCCCGCCGTGGTGGCCTCGCGCTTCCAGCGCGGCTGTCTCATCGCCCATGCCTCGCGACCGGTCGGGCCCAAGGAGTTGACCGGCGCCCGGATCGGCGTACGTTCCTACACCCAGACCACGGGGATGTGGGTGCGCACACACCTGGCCGAGGACTTCGGCCTGGCCGCGCGGGACTCCCGCTGGATCACCCAGCAGGGACCGCACGTGGCGCAGTACACGGACCCCGAGTTCGTGGAGCGCGACGCCGACGGGACGAGCCTGCCCGACCTCCTGCGCGAGGGCCGTGTCGACGCCGCCGTCCTGGGCAACGACCTTCCCGGTGGGGACGAGTTCGTGCGCGTGGTCGCGGATGCCCCGGCCCGCGACGAACAGTGGGGGCGCCGGCACGGCTTCGTGCCGGTCAACCACATGGTCGCCGCGGGCGAGTCGGTGAGCCGCGAGGACCCTGCGGCGATCCGCGAGGCCTACGCGCTGTTGCGGCGCGCCGACGCCACCGTCGAACACCCGGTGGGCACGCCGTCACCGACCCTCTTCGGCTTCGAACGGCTGCGGGGTCCCGTCGAGTTGATCGTCGACGCCTGTCTGGCGCAGGGCCTCCTGCCCCGACGGCTCGACGTGGACGAGGTGTTCGGGCCCGCCAGGGACATCCTCGGCGACGACGCGGCCTGAAGCTCCCCACCCGGCACTGCCTCCCGACAGACCTTGCACCATCCCCACAACCAGTCTTTCAACGAAGAAACTGGGAACGACGATGAGTGAAGCGATAACCACGGACGCACCGACAGTCGCCCGCAAACCTCCTAATCCCTTCTACCGCGACCTGGCCTTCCAGGTCCTCGCCGGGGTCGCCCTGGGCGTGATCGTGGGCAACTTCGCCCCGTCCGTCGGCCAACACGTTCAGTTCCTCGGTGACATCTTCATCCACCTGATCCAGATGGTGGTCGGCCTGATCATCTTCTGCACCGTCACCCACGGCATCGCCAGTGTCCGGGATCTCGGCAAGGTCGGCCGTATCGCGGTGCGTGCTCTGGTGTACTTCGAAGTGATCACGACGCTCGCTCTCATCATCGGGCTCGTCGTCGTCAACGTGTTCCGTCCGGGCGCCGGCATGCACATCGACCCGTCGTCACTGCACGCCGCATCGAGCGCGGCGCCCGCCAAGTCGGAGGGCTTCGACGACTTCCTGGTCAGCCTCGTGCCCACCTCCGCGGTCCAGGCCTTCGCCGAGGGCGACATCCTCCAAGTGCTGGTCTTCTCGGTGCTGTTCGCGTGCGGACTCGCCTCCCTCGGCGACAGGGCCCAGCCGGTTCTGGACATCGTCGGCGGCGTCCAGCAGACGCTGTTCTGGATCATCCGCAAGGTCATGCGGATCGCGCCGCTCGCCGCGTTCGGCGCGATCGCCTTCACCGTGTCCAAGTACGGCCTCGGCACACTGACGTCGCTAGGCAAGCTGATCGGCGTGTTCTACCTCGTCGTCGTGCTGTTCTTCGTCCTGGTGCTGTGGCCCGTCTCCCGGTACGCGGGCGTCAGCCTGTTCAAGCTGCTGCGGTACTTCCGGGCGGAGCTCTTCCTGGTGCTGGGCACCAGTTCGTCGGAGAGCGTGTTCCCCCAGCTCACCTCGAAGCTGAAGCAGCTCGGGGTGGACGAACCCGTGGTGGGCCTGGTGCTGCCGACCGCCTACAGCTTCAACCACGACGGTACGTGCCTGTACTTCGCCACCGTCAGCGTCTTCCTCGCCCAGGCCACGGGTACCGACCTCAGCTGGCAGGGTCAGGTCGGGCTGCTGCTGGTCCTGCTGCTCACGTCCAAGGGCGGTGCCGGGGTGTCCGGTTCGGCGATCGCCGTACTGGCGCTGACCCTGAGCACGACCCACCGGATTCCGGTCAGCAGCGTCGCCCTGGTGCTGGGCATTCACAGCATCCTGTCGGCGGCCTTCGTGTTCACCAACGTCGCCGGCAACTGTGTGGCCACGCTGGTCGTCGGGAAATGGGAGAACGCCATCGACCGGGTGCGGCTGGACTCGGAGCTCGACGCGGGATACCGGGCAGCCGCGTGACGCCCGGCGGAGGACGTCCCGGCGGTCGTGCACCGGATCCGGATCAGCGGCCGACGACGGATGCCGCGGGGCCGTTCGTGGCCCGCAACTGCTCGATGACACTGTCGAGATGAGCACGGGCGGCCTTCTCGGCCGACGCCGGGTCTCCGGAGACGACGGCGTCGATGATGGCCAGGTGCTGCGGCAGGGACTGCGACGGGCGGCCGGGGCGGGACGCGAGGCGGAACTGGTAGCGGACCATCTGCCCGTTCAGCCGGTCGAGCAGCGACTCCGCCACGTGCTGGCCGCTCAACCGGGCGACAGTGGCGTGCAGACGACGGTTGAGGGCGGAGTAGGTCTCCAACTCGCCCTGGGCCACGGCCTCGCGCATGGCGTCACCGATCTCGCGCAGCGTCACGTGGTCGTCGGGCGTCGCCCGCGTGGCGGCCCGCCGTGCGCACACCCCCTCCAGAGCGGCGCGGCACTCCGTGATCAGCACGGCGTCCTCGACCGAGATCACCCGAACCCGCGCACCACGGTGCGGGATCAGCTCCACGAGACCCTCGGCCGCGAACTCCTGGAGAACCTCACGGACCGAACTGCGGCTGACAAGGAGCGCGTCCGACAGTTCCTGCTCGACCAGCCGCTGGCCCGGCACCATGTCGCCCGCGGCCAGCGCCTGGCGGATGTGCTGCTGCACGACACCGCGTCCCGCCTGCCCCGACTTACGGTTCTGCGCCACTCCTACCGCCCTGATCAACTCGACAACTGCCGGCCAACTGTACGTGCGCTCATGAGTCCGGAGGAGAAGCCCCCGTCATCGTTGATGATATTGTCGACAATATCATCAGTAATCGACGTTGGGGGCCTGGACGGCCGGTGGACATCGATGGGCCCGGGTCTCCGACAAGGACAACACATTGATCATTGACTGCCACGGCCACTACACCACCGCACCCGCCGCGCTCGGTGAGTGGCGCGAACGACAGACCGCCGCACTCGGTACCCCACAAGCCCCACCGGCTCAGGCTGAACTGCGCATCAGCGACGACGAGTTGCGCGAGAGCATCGAGCCGAACCAGCTGCGGCTGATGGACGAACGGGGCATCGACCTGACGGTCTTCTCGCCCCGCGCGTCCTTCATGGCCCACCATGTGGGGGACTTCGCGACCTCCTCCACGTGGGCAGCCATCTGCAACGAACTCTGCCACCGCGTCAGCCAGTTGTACCCGGAGCGCTTCGTGCCCGCCGCGATGCTCCCGCAGTCACCCGGCGTCGATCCGGCCACCTGCGTGCCCGAACTCACGCGCTGTGTGGAGGAGTTGGGCGCCGTCGCGGTCAACCTCAACCCGGACCCCTCGGGCGGCCACTGGACCGCCCCACCCCTCACCGACCGCTCGTGGTACCCGCTCTACGAGAAGATGGTGGAGTACGACATCCCTGCGATGATCCACGTCAGCACGAGCGTCAACCCGGCCTTCCACACCACGGGCGCGCACTATCTCAACGCCGACACCACGGCGTTCATGCAGCTCGTCCAGGGCGACCTGTTCGCGGACTTCCCCACGCTGCGGTTCGTCATCCCGCACGGCGGGGGCGCGGTGCCGTACCACTGGGGCCGGTTCCGCGGTCTGGCGATGGCGCTCGGGAAGCCTCCGCTGGAGGAACACGTCCTGGGCAACATCTACTTCGACACCTGCGTGTACCACCAGCCCGGCATCGACCTCCTCCTCGATGTCGTCCCGGTCCGGAACATCCTGTTCGCCTCGGAGATGATCGGCGCCGTACGGGACATCGACCCGTGCTCGGGGCACCACTTCGACGACACCCGCCGCTACATCGAGGCGGCGGCGCTCCCCTCGTCCGACCTGGCGGCGGTCCAGGAACACAACGCCCGCTCCGTCTACCCCCGACTGGACGCCCTGCTCACACGACAGGTCCGCTGAGCCCGGCACTGACCTTTTCGGAGGGCCCTCGCTCCCCGCTCAGAGAGGGGCGCGGTAGGACTCGTACCGGGCGAGCCGCGCCGCGATGACGCTCGATGCCTCGGTCAGGGCCGAGAGCAGCCGGGTGATCCTGCTGCCCGCCGTGGGCGCGATGACCGACAGCGCGCCCAGATAGGCGCCGCCCGCGCCGCGTACGGGAACCGCGACGGCGAGATAGCCGAGGCGCCGCTCCTCCACCTCGAAGGCGTAGCCCTGCTCCCGAACTCGCTTGAGTTCACCGGGTAGTTGGGCGGGGCCGAGCGTGTGCGGGGTGCAGCGGACCATCCGGGGGAGGACGCTCGCGAGCGGATACTGCTCGGGGAGAAGAGCCAGGGTGAGCTTGCCCGCGGCGGTGCTGTGCAGTTGCAGGCGTCGGCCGTCGGCGGTGGACCGGGCGTGGTTGCGGTGCGTGCCGAGGTTCTCGACGCACAGCAGCTCGGAGTCGTGCGGGATCGCCAGGATCACGGCGTTGTCCAGGCTCTGGGCGAGGCCCTCGATCACCGGCCTGGCCGCCTCGCGCAGGGTGCGCTGGTGGGGCGAGCGCAGGCCCATCGTGTAAAGCCGTACGCCCAGGCGGTAGTTGCAGCCGTCCCGCTCCAGGAAGTCGGTGGCCACCAGCTCCTGGCACAGCCGGTGCACGGTGGCCTTCGCGATGCCGGTGCGGGACCTCAACTCCGCGAGGCCCAGCGAGAAGTCGTCGTCACCGAAGGCCGACAGGATCAGACTCACCTTGCCGAGCACCGAGTTGGGCCGCTCGCCGGACTCCCGGACCGCGCCGGCGGTGGTCATCCCGCCGCCACCCAGTCGAGGATGTGCCGCGAGAACTCCTCGGGAAGTTGCTCCGGCACGGGGACGTGTCCACCAGGAATGACCCGTGTCTCGCAGCCGGCGTCCGCGAACCTCTCCAGACCCGGCATCGAGAAGTGGTCGCCGGACGCGCAGACGGCGAGGGTGCGGGCGGTGACCTGGGGCAGCCGCTGGTCCATCATCGAGCCGCGTACCGCCACGTGCCCTTCCTCGACCCGGTCCAGCACGGTCAGCGCGTCGATCATGAAGCGGTTGAGGGCGGCCTCCTCGCCGAGTTCGTAGAACTCCCGCCTGTGGTTCCACAGTTCGAGCAGGTGCGAGCCGTCGGGCTGCGGGAAGACGTGGTCGACGGCCTTGCGCTGGTCCGCCGTGCGTCGTTTCTCCTCGTCGATGAAGGGCGTCGCGGACAGGAACAGACTCGCCACCCGCTTCTGGTGGCGGGCGGCGAGTTCCACCGCGATCACCCCGCCGGTGTGATGGCCGACGAGATGGAAGCGCTCCAGGCCGAGTTCCTCGATCAACGCGTCGGCGGCGTCGGCCCACCGGTCGATCGTGTGGGGTTCGTCAGGTTTCGCGGACGCCCCGAAACCCAGGGTGTCCATGGCGATGGCCCGGTGCGTGGCCCCGACGAGGGGGAGCACGTCCAGGTACTCGGTCCAGGAGCGCGGTGTCTGATGGAGCATCAGAACCGGTTCGCCCGTGCCGCATTCGACATAGTGCAGCTGACCGAACGGGCTCGATACGTAGCCGCGGTGCAGTGTGTCCGTCATGAGTGACCCCCTGGTTTGTGGCATGCGGTCAGATGGCCGGGTGCCTGTTCGGTGAGTGCGGGGCGTTCGCTGCGGCAGTGGTCGTCGGCCAGCCAGCAGCGCGAGGAGAAGGGGCAGCCGGTCGGAATGTCGGTCGGTGAGGGCAACTCGCCCTTCAGCACGATCTGTTCGCCGGGCCCGGTGTCGTCGCCGGGTTCGAGGACGGACGAGAGCAGTGCCATGGAGTACGGGTGCTGCGGAGCCTCGAACAACTGCTGGGCCGAGGCGATCTCGACGATCGAACCGAGGTACATCACGGCGACCCGTTGGCTGAGGTGGCGGACCACACCGAGGTTGTGCGAGATGAACAAGTAGGCGATGCGGTCCCGCTGTTGGATCTCCTGGAGCAGATTGAGGATCTGCGCCTGGATGGAGACGTCCAGCGCTGAGGTCGGCTCGTCGAGGACGATGACCGACGGCTGCGGGGCCAACGCCCGGGCGAGCGCGAGGCGTTGACGCTGACCGCCGGAGAACTCGTGCGGATAACGGGCGGCCGCCGCCGCGTCGAGGCCGACCTCCGCCAGCACCTCCGCGAGCCGCTCGCGACGCTCGATGCGCGGCACCCCTCGGGCCCGCAACGGCTCCTCGATGCTGGAGCCCACCGGCAGCCGGGGGTTCAGCGAGCCGTTGGGATCCTGGAACACCATCTGCACCGCACGCCGGAACGCCTTGAGGTCGGCGCTCCTCGGCTTGTGCGTCATGTCCTTGCCCTCGAAGCGCACGGCGCCCCGCGTGGGCCGGTACAGCCTGGTGGCGATCCGGCCCAGCGTGCTCTTGCCGCACCCGGACTCGCCGACCAGGCCGACCGTCTCACCGGGGTTCAGGGCCAGCGAGATGTCGTCCACGGCCCGGACACCGGAACGGCCCGGGCGACGGCCGAACTCGTGGCCGATACCGGCGAGTTCGAGCAGCGGCACCCCGGTGTCCGCCGCAGGGGGCGGAGCCGTCGGTTCGGCCACTGTCAGATCCAGTCGCGATTCACTCATCGTTTCCTCCGGCTGCGGTCGGCGCGTCCTCGATGTCACGCCAGCAGCGCGACACCCACCCTTCGCCGACGGGCCGCAAGGGCTGGGGCTCGGCGCAGGCGTCGGCGGCCAGCGGGCAGCGCGGTGCGAAGCGGCACCCGGGCAACCGGCGGGCGTCGTCCGTGAGTTGGCCGCGGATCGCGGTCAGCGGGGTGCCGTCGCCCTCCCGCATCCGGGGCACCGCCGCGAGCAGCGCCCGGGTGTACGGATGCCGGGGCGCGTTCAGCACCTGGTCGACCGTGCCGGACTCCACGGCCTGACCGGCGTACATCACCTGCACGCGGCTGCACATGGCGGTGATGACGCCGAGGTCGTGCGAGATGAGCAGCATCCCCATGCCGTGCTCCTCCTGGAGCGAGCGCAGCAGCCGGAGGATCTCGGCCTGCACGGTGACGTCGAGGGCGGTCGTCGGTTCGTCGGCCAGCAGCAGGCGCGGGTTGCCCGCCATCGCGATGGCGATGACGACGCGCTGGCGCATGCCGCCGGAGAGTTCGTGCGGGAACTGCTTGGCCCGGCGCTCCGGCGAGGGGATCTCCACCAGGCGCAGCAGGTCCACCGCCCGCTCCTGAGCTTCCTTCCGGCCTGCCTTGCCGTGGATGCGGAGCACCTCGGCGACCTGCGCGCCGACCCGCATGCACGGGTTGAGCGAGGTCATGGGCTCCTGGAAGACCATGGCCACGCGGTCGCCGCGCAGGCTCTCCAGTTCGGCGGGGCGGCTGCCCAGCAGATCCGTGCCGCAGGCCTCCAGCCGTTCGGCGCGGACATCGGCGCCGGAGCCCAACAGCCCCATGGCGGCGAGGGCGACGCTGGACTTGCCGCAGCCGCTCTCGCCGATCAGGCCCACCACTTCGCCCTGTTCGACGCGGAGATCCACACCGGAGACGACGTCCGAGCCGCCGAACCCGATGTGCAGCCCCGAGACATCGAGGACCGGATCGGTGCCGTCGGTGTCGGCACCGGCCCGCGCGGGAGTCAGGGTGTCGGCCTTCACTGGGACAGCCAGGCGTTCTTGAGGTTGAGGCGGGTCGCCGTGGCGTCCGGCTGGTAGCCGTGCAGCTTGTCGCTCCACGCCTCGCCGCGCACCGCCTTGGCGTACGGCACCAGCAGGTAGGCCTCGTCGGCGATGTACTGGGCGAGCTGGTGGTAGAGCGTCACCCGTTTCGCGTTGTTCTGCTCGCTCTTCGCGGCGGCCATCAGGTCCCACAGGTGCTGGTCCTTCACCTTGGTCGCCGGACTGCCCTTCGCGAACCACAGGTCGAGGTACTGGCTCGGGTCGGCGTTGAGCACGCTGGTCATCATCACCATGTCGGTGTACTCGCCGGCCAGCACCTTCGGCACGACGCTCGCGAACGGCATGAGCTTGAGGTTGAGTGTGATGCCCACCTTGGACAGTTGCGCCTTCATCAGCTCCATGGCGGAGATGTCGGGACCGTAGGCCGGGTCGCTGGGGGCGAGCAGCTCGATGGTGACCTTGCTCTTGCCCGCCTCCTTCAGCAGCGCGACGGCCTTGCTCTGGTTCTGCGTGTACATCGGGTCGGCGGACGTGGGCGTGATGCCGTACGGGTCCTGCGGCGGGATGACGTAGCCGAAGGTGGCGGAGCCGCTGCCCAGCGTCTTGATCAGGGTCTTGCGGTCGATGGCGAGGTTGAACGCCTCGCGGACCCGCTTGTCGGCGAGCGGTCCGCTGAGAGTGTTCATGTTGAGCCAGACACTGGAGACGATCGGCCCGTTCGCCTCGGTGACCCCGCTCGTCGTCTTGACGTCGCTCACCATGCGCAGGTCGCGGAAGGACAGCAGCTGCACCGAGTTGGAGCGCAGCGAGGCGACGCGCGAGGTCTCGTCGGGGATGAGCCGGTAGATCACCGTGTCGAGATACGGCTTCGGCTTGTCCCAGTAGCCCTTGTAGCCGGAGAGCTCGATGGAGATGCCCTTCGACCACTTCTTCAGGGCGAAGGGGCCGGTGCCGTTCTCCGTCTGCTTGAGCTGGTTCCCGGTGCGGGACGTCGTCCACTTCTTGCTCATGATGGCGCCGCTCCACGGGCGGGCCAGGAAGTTGTACAGCGACGGCTGCGGAGTGCTGAGCTTGATCTCGATCGTGCTCGCGTCCGGCGCGGTCACCGTCTTGATCTTGTACTGCTGGGTGTACGGCGACTTGATCGCGGGATCCATCAGCCGCTCCAGGCTGAAGATGACGTCCTCGGTGGTGAGCTTGGTGCCGTCGTGGAAGGTGATCCCGTCGCGGAGCGTGAAGCGGTAGGTGGTGGAGTCGACCTGCTGGTAGCTCTTGGCCAGCCCGGGCTTGATCTGGCCCTTGCTGTCCAGGCTCAGCAGGCCCTCGTAGAACTGCGCGACGATCTGCTGGTCGAAGTACGCCTGCGCCACCTGCGGGTCGAAGCCGACCGTGGGCTCCCCGTCGAGCCCGATGGTGAGGGTGCCGCCGCTGACCGGCTTCCCGGAGGTGTTGCTCGCCGTGGTGGCCGTACCGCCGCAGGCCGCCAGCATCAGGCCGGCCAGCGTGCTGCCGCCGAGGGCCAGCGCGTTTCTGCGGGAGAGGGTGTGGTTCGTCATCATGACCGCCTGTTTCGAAAGAACGTGAGGGTGAAGTGACGTGGTGCGGACGCCTGTTCAGGGCGTACGGCGCCTGCCGCGCGGGTTGAGCTGTTCCTGGAGGCCGTCCGAGATGAGGCCGAAGGCCGCCGTGGCGATGGCTAGGGTGATGCCGGGGACGATCACCAGGAGCGGGTCGTCCTTCATGTAGCGCTGGCCCTCGAAGATCATCCGGCCCCAACTGGGCGTCGGCGGCTGGATACCGAGGCCCAGATAGCTCAGGGACGCCTCGACCAGGACGCAGGTCGCCGCGGTGTTGGCGTACTGGACGAGCGCGGAGGACAGCACGTTCGGCAGCACATGGCGGCCGATGATCACCGGGGTCCGTACGCCGGCGATACGCGCCGCCGACACGAAGTCCCGCTCGCGCACGGTGAGTGCCGGAGCCCGCACGATCCGCGCGAAGTACGGCACGAAGATCAGGCCCATGCCCCCGATGAGGACCCACATGCCCGGGCTGAAGACCGACACCAGCACAAGTGCCAGCAGCACGGAGGGAATCGACATCGCGGTGTCCATCGCGGCCATCAGCACCGCGTCCAGGCGCCGGGCGTTGTAGCCCGCGACGAGCCCGATCGGGACGCCGATCAGTGCGGCGAGGGTGGTCGCCCCGAAGGCCACCATGAGGGACTGCCGGGCCGCCCCGAAGGTCCGGGTGAACAGGTCGCGGCCGAGGTTGTCGGTGCCCAGCCAGTGGCTCCCCGACGGACCGGTGAGCAGCGAGTCGCCGACGTCCGTCGACGCGTAGCGGCCGAAGACGCCGATGAGCACGGACAGCACCACGATCGCGCCGAGGACGCACACACCCGTGGTCAGCGTCGCGTTCCAGCCGAGGCGGGGCCGCGGTCGTCGTCGCGCCGGGGCCACGGTGACGGCGGGCGCGGTGGATTCAACCGTCACGGCGAGCTCCAGTCGTCCGGATGCGGGGGTCGATGAGGGGGTAGACCAGGTCGGTCACCAGGTTGATCAGCACATAGGAGGCGCCCAGCGCGAGGATCGCGCCCTGGATCACCGTGAAGTCGTGCTGGGTGATGGAGTTGACGATCAGCGAGCCGAGCCCGGGGAGGGCGAAGACCTGCTCGACGATCACGGTGCCGCCGACCAGCACCCCGAGCTGGAGACCGCCTGCGGTGACCACGGGCACCAGCGCGTTGCGCAGCGCGTGCCGCAGCATCAGCCGCCGTCGCCCCGCGCCCTTCGCCGCCGCCGTCCGCATGAAGTCCTGGCCCTCCACGTCGAGGACGGCGGCCCGCATGTAGCGGCAGAGCGTCGCGCCGAACGGGATACCCAGGGCGATCGCCGGGAGCAGCAGCACCTGGAGGTTCAGGAGCGGGTCCTGCGAGAACGGCACGAACGAGAACAGCGGCCAGGCCGGTGCCAGGGTGCTCACCAGGAGGACCATCACCGTGCCGACCACGAACGGCGGGACCGCGAGCCCCATGAACGCCGCGCTGTTGACCAGCCGGTCCTTGGCGCGCCCCTGGTGCATGGCCGACCAGATGCCCGCCGGAATACCCCACAGGACCGCGATCACCGCCGCGTAGACGGCGAGTTCCAGACTCACCGGGAGACGGGCGGCGACCTGCGCGCCGACGCTCTGCCCGTCCAGCAGGGACGAGCCCAGATCGCCTCGCACGGCGTGCCCGATCCAGGTGAGGTACTGCGACCACACGGGCTGGTCGAGACCCAGCTGCCGGGTGATCTGAGCGCGCAGCTGAGGCGTCGAGTTCTCACCCGCGATCAGGGCCGCCGGATCACCGGGCACCAGATGCGCCAGGGCGAACACGATGGCGCTGAGGCAGAGGACCACCGCGAGCGAGCGGACCACACGGATCGACAGATAACGCAGCACTGGATCTCTCCCCTTATATCGCGGCGGCCGGCGCCGACGCCCGGGGCGTCGTACGGGTGGGTTCGGAGGGACGGAGTCGCGCGGCCAGCGCGCCGGGGACGGCATCGGCCGCGTTCGGGTCGAAGACCCGGCCCTCGCGGAACACCGCGCGCAGCCGCCGCCGGTCGGCGAGCACGCCCAGATCGGCGAGCGGGTCACCGTCCACCAGCAGCAGGTCCGCCCACCTGCCCGGGGCGACCGTCCCCGTCCTGGCCCCGAGACCGAGGGCCTCGGCGGCGGCGGAGGTCGCCGCGACCAGCACCTCCGCCGGCGTCATGCCGATCTGCTCGTGCAGCAGCACCAGCTCACGGGCGTGATTGCCGAACCGCATCGTGTTGGAGGAGTCGCTGCCCGAGATGATCCGCACCCCGGCCCGATGGGCCCGCCGTACGGACATGAGCCGGCGCTCGCGGAGCAGCTCCGCCTTGTCCAACTGCTCGGTCACCAGACCGCGTTGGCGTCCGTGCTCCGTCATGAACTCGCTGATCGACAGAGTCGGGCACAGGAACGTGCCCTGTTCCAGCATCAGTTCGACGAGGTCCTCGTCGAGGTCGGAGCCGTGCTCCAGCGTGTCCACCCCGGCGACCAGCGCGGCCGTGATCCCGGCCCGGGTGTGCGCGTGGGCGGCGACCCGCAGGTCCAGGGCGTGTGCCTCGTCGACGATCGCGTCGATCTCGACGTCCGTGTAGTTGCGCCACGAGGTCTTGTCGCCCACGGACAGCGTGCCGCCGCTCGTGCAGATCTTGATCAGGTCCACGCCCATGCGGGCGTACTCCCGGACCCGCTTGCGGCACTCGTCGGCGCCGTCGGCCGGCGGCCACATCCGCTTCTCGTCCAGGGTCGCCGGGCAGAACATGTCGCCGTGCCCCGCCGTCATACCGACGAGCCCGGAGGCGACGACCCGCGCCCCGTCGAGGACGTGCTCGTCCATCACGTGCTTGACCGCCACCTCGGGCAGCGAACCGGCCGTGTCCCGGACCGTGGTGAAACCGGACCGCAGCGCCTCACGGGCGTTGGCCGCGGCATGCAGGGTCTGCTCCTCGGTCGACGTGAGCATGTTCCACAGCTGCACGTCCTGCGGGCGGGCGCCCGCGTTGGACCGCAGATGCACATGGCAGTCGATGAGACCCGGCAGCAAGGTCGTCCCCCGCAGGTCGTACACCGTGTCCGACGGGGTCGTCGCCACGGTGTCCGCGTCACCCACCTCGGTGATCACGGCGCCGTCGATCACCACGGTCGCGTTCGTCCGTGCGGCACCTCCGGTGCCGTCGATCAACGTCATTCCGGCCAGGACTGTTCGCTCCGTCATAGGACCGTGTTCACTCCTCTCCGTGGGAACTGGTAAGCAGGAGTGTGGGCGGGCGAGGATATGCCGGTGTTGCGGTGCAGCTTTCGCTTGGAATTCCCTCGGGGCGCGCAGGATTGCGCCACCCCTGGAAACGCAGATTTGCGCCACTCGCCGGAGATCACAGGGCGCTCACGAACGCCGTGTCGACGCCCACCGGCCCCACGGCACTCGCCCCGCCGGGGGTGCCGAGCGGTGCCGTACGGCCGGACAGGGGCTCCTCGAAGAAGCGGCGGTTGTCGGCGCGGAACTCCGGGTCGGCGAGGCGGTCGACGGTGATGGCCTGCTCGGGGCAGGCCGTCTCGCAGGCGCCGCAGTCGATGCACTCCACGGGGTTGATGTAGAGCTTGCGCTCGCCCTCGTAGATGCAGTCGACCGGGCACTCCTCCATGCAGGACCGGTCCATGATGTCGACGCAGGCCGATCCGATGACGTAGGCCATGTCAGTTCTCCTTCTCGGTGGAATGGCCGGGGAACAGCGCGGCCTCGGGGTCGATGACGGTGGCCGCGTTGTTCACGGCGGTGGCGGCCTCGCCGAAGCCGACGGAGATCAGCCGCACCTTGCCCGGGTAGTCGGTGATGTCGCCGGCGGCGAACACGCGGGGCAGATTGGTCGCCATCCGCGTGTCTACGGCGATCCGCCGTGCCTGGAGTTCGAGTCCCCAGGTCTGGAGCGGTCCAAGATCGGCGATGAAGCCGAGCGCGGCGACGACGGTACGGGCGGGCAGCAGCCGGACGGTCTTCTCGACCCGGTGCCGCACCTCGACCTTCTCCACACCCAACTCGCCGTGCAGCGCGCTCACTTCGGAGTCGGTGATGATCTCGATGCCGAGCGCGCGCACCTTCTCCACGCTCGCCGCGTGCGCCCGGAACCGCGCGCTGCGATGGACGAGGGTGACGGACCGGGCGATCGGGGCGAGCAGCGCCGCCCAGTCGAAGGCGCTGTCCCCGCCGCCGACGACGACCACGTCGTGACCGGCGTGCTCGGCCGGGTCCGGCACGAAGTACACCTGCCCGCGCCCGAGATAGCCCTCACCCGCCGGAAGCGCCCTGGGCGTGAACGTCCCCACCCCGCCCGTGATCACAACTGCCCCCGCCCGTATGGCAGTTCCGTTGTCGGTACGGACGACGGGATGGCCCTCGCGGTCGTGGGCCAGGTCGACCGCCCGCTCCCCGAGGAGGTACCGGACGTCGTACGGCGCGGCCTGCGCGACCAGGTTGTCGACGAGGTCGCGGCCCCGCACCGACGGGAACCCGGCGATGTCGAAGATGGGCTTCTCCGGGTACATCGCGCTGATCTGGCCCCCGCACTGGGGGAGTACGTCCAGGACGGTGACGCGCAGTCCGCGGAAGCCGGCGTAGTAGGCGCCGTAGAGGCCGGACGGGCCGGCGCCGATGATCAGGATGTCGGTCTCGATCACCGGTGACTGGACCGGCGCATCTATAGGAACGCTCATGGTTCAGGAGCGTAGGAACGGACTGCTCAGCGCCCAATGGAACCGGTCCGGCTGCCGGGACGGGGGTCAGACGAGGGCGATTTGGACCGTTCCCGTCACGCACGGGGTGCCGTCGGCCTTGAGGACGGCGACCTCCAGGGATACCCGGGCGCCCTCCACGGCCCGCA
This sequence comes from Streptomyces colwelliae, assembly GCF_048158785.1. Lineage (NCBI taxonomy): Bacteria > Bacillati > Actinomycetota > Actinomycetes > Kitasatosporales > Streptomycetaceae > Streptomyces > Streptomyces colwelliae. Next base: position 43,393 of record NZ_JBLTJC010000015.1, read on the forward strand.
CGGTTCCGGTCCAGGTGAGGGGCTCGCCGGCCACGGCGGTCGTACGATTGCGCCAACTTACCGTCTTCAGACGGGAGTTCGGCCCGGCCCATGCCAACGCGTACCGGGTGAGGGTCTCGCCGTGCAGCGTGGACTGTACGACGACGCCAGGGAAGCCCTCCGAGGCCGCGAACTCGGCGTCGTAGTGGATGCGATGGGAGTTCCACGACACAGCGCTGAAGCGGAAGAGCTGGACCGTGCTGTGCGTGTACCGCTGCGGCGGGCAGGTGTCACCGGCGACGGGCGGGTTCATGGGGCCTCGGGGGAGTCGATTGCTTCCATCGCTTCCATTGCTTCCATCACGACGATCGTCTCGTCCACGGCGGTCAGTTCGGTGCCGTCCGCCGAGGTGAAGCGGGTGGTGAGGCCGAGCAGCACGAAGGGACCGGAGCGGCCCTGCTTGCGGGCGGCGGAGGTGACCGCGCGGGAGGCGGTGACGCGGCAGCCCGCGACCGGGGCCCGGAGCAGTCGCACGGTCTGGCCGCCGTGCACCTGGCGGACCGGCAGGCCCTCGGTGCACGGCGACTCCCGGGCGGCCAGCCCGTCCGGCCTCAACTCCCCTTCGGGCGGCCCGTCTTCCCAGCTCATCGTGGCGGCGAGAAAGAGGGCGGGAGCCTCGACCGGCTCGCCCGTCGCCTCCCGTTTCCGGGCCCGGTCGATGTAGTCGGCGTCGTTCAGCGCGGCGGCGTACCGGCAGAAGTCCTTGACGGTGACCGTGCCGCAGTCCTCGTCCTCCCACCGGTCGACGAGACTTCGGGCCCGGGTCAGCACCTCGTCCAGGGCGTTCACAGGGCCGACCGCAGTGCCCGGCCGATGCCCAGACCCGCGGTGCGCAGCGCGCTCGCGTGCGCGGCGGCGTCCACGCGGTAGGTCGGGGCGGTGATCGACAGGGCGCCGGCGAGGGTGTTCTGCCGGCAGAAGACCGGCACGGCCATGCTCATGTAGCCGAGTCTGACCTCCTCCGCCTCGGTCGCGATGCCCTCCTCCCGGATGCGTTCCACCTGACCGCGCAGCCGCCCGGGAGAGGTGATCGTGTGCCGGGTGAACGGTTTCAGCCCGTTCCTGACCACCTCCCCGAACAGCGTGGCGGGGGAGAAGGCCAGGATCGCCTTGCCGGTGGCCGTGCAGTAGAGCGGGAGCCGCCCCGCCACCCGGGACTCCTCGCTCAGACCCCGGTGCGGAAGGATCTTCTCCAGATAGACGACATCGAGTCCGTCGTGGATGGCGAAGTGGATGGTCTCCTGCGTGGCGAGCAGCAGATCCTCCATGTACGGCTGCGCCACCTCGCGCAGGATCCGCTGCCGGTGCACCCGCTGCCCGATCTCGAACAGCCTCAGCCCGAGCCGGTAGTCGCACCCCGCCCGCTCCAGCAGCCCCCAGACCACCAGCTCCTGGCAGAGCCGGTGCACGGTGGCCTTGGCGACTCCGGTACGGCGCACGAGATCCGCGAGGGAGAGCGACTCGTCGTCGACGGTGAACGCCTCCAGGATGGGCCGCACCTTGCCGAGGACGGAGTTCATCGAGTCCGGCGAGGCGGACGCGCCGGTGACGGGAGAGGGAGACGCACCGGTGACGGGAGGCGGGGGAGAGTAGGCCGCGGCGCGGGCGATCGGGACGACGGTCATGGCGGGCACCTCTCGATCAACGGTTACGACAGGAATCTCACTGGTGGTGTCCGGACGACGACTCCGCGAGGAACGCGAAACTCAGGGGGTTGTACAGGGTGGCCTTCTCATGTTGCGGCCAATGTCCGCATTCTGTGAAGATCTCCAGCCGTGCTCCGGGGATCGCGGCGGCGATCGCCTCGGCCTCAGGGACGTCCCCGAGCGGGTTCTTGTTGCCCCACACCACCAGCGTCGGCGCCTTGATGCGGGCCATGCGGTCGGGGCGGAGCAGATTGCGCTCACGGGCCTCGACCTCCTGGAGCGCCAGCAGGTGGTGCAGGTTCCGCTGGAAATCGGGGTGGTGGTAGATGTCGTAGCGCACCTGGGTCAGCTCCTCGCCCAGGTCCTCGTCCCACTCGGCCCACAGCAGGGCCAGCCGGTCGCGGGTGTACGAGATCTCCGGCTCCATGGCCGCGGCGCGGGTCGAGGTCTTCAGGCGCTCCATCACCGCGGGGTTGATCTTCGTGCCGCCCATGCACAGGAGCTGGAGGGAGGCGACCCGGTCCGGGTACTCGCTCGCGGCCCAGGACCCGACCCAGCCGCCCAGGGACTCGCCGACCAGGTGCGCGCGTTCGGCACCCACCGCGTCGAGGTAGGACATCAAGTGGTCGACGTACGCGGGGATCTCACCGGGACGGTCGGGCTTGCCGGTGTAGCCGTGGCCGAGCATGTCGATGGCGTGGCAGCGGTAGCCGGCCTCGGCGTGCGCCGGGATGTTGCGGACGAACGCCTCCAGGTGACCGGTCGTGCCGTGCAGGAACACGACGTGCTCGCCGTCCTCGGGGCCGGCCTGGAGGGCGCGGGTGGTGACGTCACCGGTGTCGACGTACGCGTGCCGGTAGTCGATGCCCGAGAGTTCGGTCCAGATGCTCATGACTGCCTTACTGCCTTTCGGTGGGGGCCTGTTGGGGGTCGAGGACGGCTACGCCCATCCCGGTGAGCCACTCGGGCATCGGCTCGTAGGCCAGCCGGCGTCCCGGAACGTGGTCGAGCACCGCCGACATGAGCAGCCAAGTACGCAGCTCCTGCGCGCCGTTGCCCGCCACCTTCTCCAGCTCCTCGGCGGTGTACTCGGTGATACGACGCGTCTCGCCGCGCTGGACGAGAGACAGGAAGTCGTCGTCGAACTCGGGGTTGAGCGAGGCCTCGGCGGCACGGATGATCTCGCGGCGCCGGACGTCGTAGTCCTGCCAGTTCTCCCGGCCGTTCAGCCAGGCGCCGACCATGAACTCCTCGTCGTCGCCGTGCGGTTCACGCCAGTCCGGCCAGGGCAGCCGGTGGGAGAGCCCGCCCGAGCCGACCACCGCGACGCGCCGGTCGCCGGGGAAGGCGAGGACGGCGTCCCGGATCGCGCGGCCCAATTCCTCGCAGCGCGTGAGAGTGGGCAGCGGCGGGGCGAAGACGTTCACGACGATCGGCACGATCTCCACGTCCAGGCCCTCGAAAAGGTACTGGATGGCGTGCGACTGGCCGTGGTCGATCTGGAGTTTGGCAGAGAAGGCGGGATCGAAACCGCCGCCCTCCACAAGGGAGTTGGCGATGTGCCGGGCCAGCGGGACGTCCACCGGCTGCGGACCCTTCGGGGTGCCTGACTCGCCGCTCGCGACGCACTCGCCGACCCCGATCGTGAAGCTCGGGATCAGGTCCAGCCAGAAGCCCCGGAAGTGGTTGGAGCCGATGAGGATCACCGTGTCGGGCCGCGCCGCGAGGAGCGCCTCCCGGGCCTCGGCGAGCGCGTCGCGGAAGCGCTCGGCCCGGTCCTTGTGGAAGGTCTCCTCCCAGTGGGTGTTCATCAGCGTGCTGTGCGAGGCGCCCACGCCCAGGACGATCTCGGTCATGGCGTCATCCCTTCGACCTCTGTGACCTCTGTGCGGGACCGGGTGACGGTGTCGACCGCCGTGCGGATCAGATGGCGCGTCAGCTTCTCCATCGCCTGGACGGAGACGGTGTTCATGCCCCGGGCGAAGTCGATGTCGAACAGCGAGTCCGTGACCTTCGGCATGCCGACCCGCACGGTCGGGATGCCGCGCCCGCGCAGGATGTTGGCGTCGGTGGCCCCGCTGTTGCCCCGGATCACCTCGTGCTCGCGCCCCTCGAACGCGGCCCAACTCGCCGTCGCGCTACGGCAGATCCAGCTCTCCGGGTCGGTGCGCGTGCCGGGGATGGACAGGACCATGTCGGCGCTGACGTCAATGCCCGGGTTCTTCTCCCGGAGGGCGTCGAGGGTACCCATGAACTCCCGCTTCGCCTGCATCGGTGTCGTGTCCGGGGCGATGCGCAGGTCCACCATGAGGGTGCAGGACGCCGGTGTCACCGCCGCCATCCGGGGCCAACCGCCCTGTATCGAGGAGACGATGCCCTGCGGCGCGACCGTGCCGGAGGTGTGCCGGTCGGCGTACTCGACGAACCACTCCTCCAGATGCCGGGCGACCTCACCGGCGCGGGCGACGGCGTTGTCGTAGGGGAGGCGGTGGCGGGAGCCGACGTAGGTGTGCGTGCCGTGGATCGTCACCTTGAACCAGACCAGGCCGACCTCGTCCCAGGAGACCGTCCAGCCGGGCTTGGCGATGAGCGCGTAGTCGGTCCACACGCCCTGCTCCAGGAGGAACGAACACCCCGCGCCCTGGCCGGTGTTGAGGCGGGTGGAGCCGGGCCGGGCGTTGGTGGGCATGCCGCCCGCGCCGAACGCCGCGACCAGGTCGCCGGTGAGCGGGATGCCGGCCAGGGCGATCGCCTCGGCGGCCATCATCACGCAGGCGGCGTGGCCCTTCGGGTTGGAGGCGCCGAGGCCTTCGACGAGGTCGTCGTGGACGGTGGCCCGCGGACGCATGTCGTCGCGCAACTCCGGCCCGATCCACGGGAGATCCTCGCTCTCCTCGCCCACGGTCAGGGTGTCGATGGGCGCGTAGAGCATGAGGTCGGGGCCGGTGCCGTCGCCGGAGAGCCGGGCCCAGGTGTTGGCCTGACGGTCGTCGAGCGGCTGGACCGTGGCACGGCAGCCGGCGGCCGTGAGGGTGGCGGCGATGTGCTCGGCGAGGGGCCCCTCGTCGCCGGTCGGGGACGGGATGTCGACCAGCCCGGTGATCAGGTCGCGCAGCCGGTCGGCGGTGACATGCCGCCAGGCGTCCTCCACCCAGCCGCTCCGCTGCGCGTCCAGCCCTGCCAACTCGCCTGCGGGGCTCACTGGTTGATCCTGTGGACCTGGGTCATGGCCGTGCGCTCGAAGCGCTTCTTGGCGAGCGGCAGCCCGATGGCGATACCGGCTCCGATCAGCAGGGTGAGCAGGGTGCGGCCCATGTCATGCCTTCTTCTTGTCGGTGCCGGATTCGGCGCTCGGGTCGGAGTCGGCGCCCGTGCCGGCGAGTTTCCTGCCGTACTCCTCCTCGCTGAGGTTCCGCCAGGCGGTCAGCGAGATGTCGGGGCGGTAGAGCTTCTCCGGCGGTGCGTCGGTGATGTCGACCATCCACGCGTCCTGGCCGGAGAACTGGCCGTGGAACAACCACCGGATCGCACCGAGGTACTTGGCGTAGAAACGCAGGGTGTTCCAGCCCTCGGTGAAGTTGACCATCACGCCGACATAGCGGTGGTTGTCCTCGTCGACGGGGACGTAGAACTCGTAGTGGATGAAGTTCGGGTACGCGATGCGCAGCACACCCGGCATCGACAGGGACGCGAAGCCGGGGAACTCCTGGGCCTCGATCGTCGGGTTCACCTTGTCGGGCTTGCCCGTGTTGCCGATGTTGAAGGTCTCCTTCGGTGGCTGGGCCTTCCACCAGCGCTTGTTGGTCCAGCGGCCGACGCCGGGGAAGTCCGCCTCCCAGTACACCTCGTCCTGGACGCGGTAGATCCAGCGGCCCTTGGGGACGACGCGCGTGATGTTCCAGGTGGGCATCGGCTTGAACAGGCGCCAAAGTGCCGTGCGGTGCAGGTACTTGGCGTGTCCCTCGTCGAAGCCGTTCTCGCAGGCGAAGCGCCAGTTGCCGCTGCGCGGGTCGATCCGGCCGCCCATCACGAAGGCGTTCTCGACGAGTTCCTCGGGCAACTGCGAGTCGATGGAGTGCGGTTCCTCGTCGGTGAGCGGGATGTACACCCACACCATGCCGAGGCGCTCCTCGACCGGGTACGTCCGCACCGAGACCTTGCCGGTCAGCCGGCAGCCGGGGCCGTCGGTGATGACCGCGGCGAGCTTGCCGGTCGGCAGGTCGAAGGTCCAGCCGTGGTACGGGCAGCTGATCGTGCCGGGGAACTGCTGGTCGCCCTCGGAGAGCGGGACGCCGCGGTGCGGGCAGCGGTTGTGCAGCGCGTACGCGGTGCCGCCGTCGCGGATCAGCGTGATCTTCTCGCCGCAGACCGTGAACGGGAGCGGATCGCCGGTGATCTGGCTGGACCACGTGACCGGGTACCAGTAGCCGCGGAAGCCCGCGCCCGCCGCGTCGTAGTGCGGCCACGACTTCCAGTCCTGGCGGCCGGGCTCACCTGTGGGTCTGCGGCGGCTCCGGCTCCGGACCGTGGGCTGTGCGTCGGGAGAGTCCTCGACCGTCATCGTGCGCGTCCTCCTGCTGCCGGGATGCCTGTCCGGCGAGCATGCGGCGGACCGGCGGATCCGCCCAAGGGACCCGTCCCGCTGAGCAGACCGCACCCCGGGGACAGGCCGGGAGACCTGGGCTCACCTGCGCGTCCCGTTCAGCGGACCTTCGTCGATGCGCGACAGACACCCCCCGTTCTACGGTGCGCCAGATCCCGTGCCGCCCCCCCACCGACCAGCCGAAGCCGGCGGTCTCCCATCGACCCCTGAGGTACTCATGGAGACACGGTCCACGACACGCCACCCCCTCGCAGGCCCCGCCGCCCTGGCCGTCGCGCTGCTCACGCTGACCGCGTGCGGCGCGGGCACCACCGACTCGGCCGCGGGTTCCGGCTCCGGCAAGAACGCCGCGGGCCCCACGATCCGCATCGGCGTCGGCATCGACGCCTCGTACGCGCCCTTCTTCCTCGCCGACGCGAAAGGCCTCTGGGCCAAGCACGGAGTGAACGTCCAGCTAGTCCAGTTCGGACAGGGCAGCGAAGGCGTCAACAACCTCGTGGCGGGCCAGGTCCAGATGTCCGGCAACTCGGACACCACCACGATCAGCATGCTGCCCCAAGACCCCGACCTGCGCTCCCTGTTGGTCTACGAGCAGTCCGGCAAGTACCTCAAGGTCGTCCTCGGCCCGAAGGTCAAGTCCCCTTCGCAGATACGCAAGATGGCCGTGGCCCCCGGGCTGTCCGAGCTCGCGGCCACCCGGTTCCTGGAGTCGAAGAACATCGACCCGAAGTCGGTCAAGTTCATCACCGCCGACCCGCCCGAGATCCCGGCCCTGATGCAGAAGGGCGACGTCGACGCGTACGTCCTGTGGGAGCCCTGGCCCACCAAGGGCGTCGCGCAGGGCGGCCGAATCCTGGAGAACACCGGTGCCTACGGCCTGAGTTACTCCCAGTGGCTGCTCACCAGCGCGGCCTGGCTGAAGGCCAATCCCGACACCGCCACCAAGGTCGCCGAGACCCTGGAAGAGGCGGCCCGGCTGACCGAGAGCGACCCGAAGGCCGCGGCCGAGGCGACCGAGAAGGCCGTGAAGGTCCCGGCGGCCCAGACCCTGACCGCCATCAAGGAGATCGACTTCGGGACCCGCGACTTCACCGACACGGACCTCAAGGGGTACGCGGACACGGCCAAGTTCTTCGTGGACACCGGAAAGGTCAAGGCCCAGCCGGATGTCACGACGGCTGTCCAACGCGGTTGGTTCACCCAGCACTTGAAGGGAACGTCGTGATGACGGAGGTCGTGGAGAGCGCTCTGTCGAAGGTCCGTGGCGCCGCCCTGTGCGCGGACGGCGTCGGCATCCGCTTCGACTCCTTCCAGGCCGTCCAGAACATCTCCCTCGACATAGCCGCCGGCGAGTTCCTGTGCCTGCTCGGCCCGAGCGGCTGCGGCAAGTCCACGCTGCTGTCGGCGATGGCCGGGTTCGTGACCGTGGACGAGGGCAGCCTCAGCGTCGGCGGGGCCCGGATCACCGGCCCCGACCCGGAGTTGGGCATGGTCTTCCAGAGCAGCGAGGCGCTCTTCGACTGGATGACGGTCCGTCAGAACGTGGCCTTCGGCCCGCGCATGCGCGGCGCCTCACGCGCCGAACAGACGAAGCTGGCCGACGAATACCTCGGCCTGGTGGGGCTGCGGCACTGCGCGGACCGCTTCCCGGGCCAGCTCAGCGGCGGCATGCGCCAACGGGTCCAGATCGCCCGCGTGTTGGCCAACGAACCCGGCGTGGTCCTGATGGACGAGCCGTTCGGGGCGCTCGACGCGCAGACCCGGCAGGTGATGCAGGAGGAGACCGACCGCATCTGGCGGGCCTCGGGCTGCACCGTCGTCTTCGTCACCCACGACATCGACGAGGCGATCCTGCTCGCCGACCGGATCGCCGTCATGACGGCCGGCCCGGCGGCCTCGGTGAAGTCCGTCTACCCCGTCGACCTGCCCAGGCCGCGAGACGAGGACGATCCGGCCACCGTCCGACTCCGTCGCCAACTCCGGGAGGACATCGGCGAAGAGGTCCGCAAGGCCTTGCGCGACCAGGGACTCGACGACCAGCCGCGGGACACAGAGGAGGACGACCGATGACCGTCGCGACGGCTGCGGCAACCGGCAGCGCGGAGGCGGGGAAACGCCCGGCCTGGGCGACCGCAAGCCGCCTGCGCGCACTCGGCATGTACACCCTGTCCGTCCTCGTCGGCCTCGGCGTCTGGCAACTGCTGGCGCTGGCGTACGGCTCCTCACTGGTCGCCTCCCCGAGCGAAACCCTCAGCGCGGCAAGGGAGTTGGCGTCGGACGGCACGCTGACCAACTCGATCGTCGCCTCCAGCCGCCGCATCCTGATCGGCTGGGGACTCGGCGTGCTCGTGGGCGCACCGGTCGGCCTGCTCGTCGGACAGGTCCCGGTCGTACGCCAACTCCTGGAGCCCTACATCGAGTTCTTCCGCTTCATCCCGCCGGTCGCCTTCGTGACCCTGGCGGTGGTGTGGCTCGGCATCGGCGAGTCGTCGAAGGTCGTCCTGATCTTCTACACGGCCGTCTTCATCGTCACGGTCAACACCAGCGCCGGCGTGATGGCGGTGAGCGAGTCGAAGCTGCGCGCGGCACAGAACCTGGGCGCGAGCCGCCGGCAGATCCTTCAGAGCATCGTGCTGCCCTCGACCGTGCCGCACATCGTCACCGGTGCCCGCCTCGCCATGGGCAACAGCTTCCTGACCATCGTGTCCGCCGAGATCGTCGCCTCCCAGGTCGGCCTCGGCTCGCTGATCTGGACCTCCCGCAACTACGGGCGGATCGACTGGGTCTTCGTCGGAATCATCACCCTGGGAATCCTCGGGTTCGTCTTCGACCGCGTCCTGCGGATCGTCGCGTCCCGCGTCCTGCGTCGATACGGAGTGAAGCTGTGACGTCCGCACTGTCCCGCGCCCTGGTCCTGGAGAGCTTCGGCTCGCTGCCCCGCCTGGTGGAGCGCCCGGTGCCGGAGCCGCGCCCCGGCCACACCCTCGTCCGGATGCGGGCGGCCCAGGTGGGCCACCTCGATCTGAACGTCGTGGACGGCAGGTTCGGCATCCTCCCCGACCTGCCCGCCGTACCGGGCACCACGGGCTGCGGGGTCGTCCTCGCCTCGGACACCCACCCCGAGGGCACCCTGGTCCGGCTCGGCGGCAAGGCGCTCGGCCTGCGCCGTGACGGCTGCTGGGCGGAGCACGCACTGGTGCCGGACGCCGCCGTGGAAGCGGTCGCGGAGGGTACGGACCCTGCCCTGGCGTGCAGTTGGTTCTCACCGGCGGGCACGGCGTGGGCCGCGGTGCACGCGGTCGCGCGCGTCCAGCAGGGGGAGCGGGTGCTCGTGACCGGCGCGGCGGGCGCGGTCGGGGCGATGACGGTGCAGGTCGCCGCGCGGGCTGGGGCCGAGGTGATCGGAGTCGTCGGACGCCCGGCCAAACTCGCCCATGTCCCGGCTCCCGCGAAGTCGGTCCTCGCCTCCGAGCTGTCCGCCGAGTCCGTGGGCGGCCCGGTCGACGTGGTCATCGACACGGTCGGCGGCCCGGTACTCCGCGACACGCTCCCGCTCGTCCGCCCGCGCGGCAGGGTCGCGCTCGTCGGCTACACCGCCGGACGCGAACTCACTGTCGACCTCGCGGACTTCCTGCTCGCCGACGTGTCCCTGCTCCCGGTGAACCTGATGACGCGGGGCAAGGAGGTCGCGGCGGACGCGGAGGCGCTGCTGGCGGAGCTGCGGACGGGGGCGCTGACCCTGGAGATCGAACGGCACGGCATCGACGCGTTCGCCGAGGCGGCGGAGCGGCTGCGCAGCGGGGAGGCGGTCGGCAAGGTGGTCCTCGACCTGGACTGAGGTCCCCAACTCCCCTTGGCGGGAGCACTGTTGAACCCGTGCCGCGTCAGACGGCCTTGACGACGGTCCCGGTGCCTTCGAGTGCGGTGATCTCGTCGGCGGGCGCGGTGGTGTCGGTGACCAGGGTGTGCAGGAGTGTGGAGGGGCCGACGTAGGCGTACGCGGTGTGGCCGAGCTTGCCGCCGTCGGCGGCGACGACGATGCGGCGCGCGGCGGCGATGCCGGCCTTCTTCACGGCCGCGTCGTCGAGGTCGTAGGCGGTCAGGCCCTCGGCCGCGCTCAGACCACAGCAGCCCATGACGGCGGTGTCGAAGCGGAGAGCCGCCAGGGACGCGAGGGTGAGAGGACCGGTGAGGGCTCCCTCGGCGGCCCGGGGCTGCCCGCCGGGCACCATCAGCGTGACCGGGCCCGGGCCCTCGCCGAACACCTGGATGGCCTGCAAGGACAGGGGCATCACCGTGACCCGCCGCCGACGCAGCAGGTGGGCGACCTCCAGGCAGGTGGTGCCGCTGTCGAGGAGGACGGTCTCGCCGTCGGCGATGAGTGAGCACACCTCCGCCGCGATACGACGCTTGGCGTCGACGGCCTCGTGGGCACGCAGCGCGAAGGGCGGCTCCTCACCCCGGAGCAGCAGGGTCCGCGCCCCGCCGCGGACGCGCTCCAGAACACCCTGCGCGGACAGCGCGTCGAGGTCGCGCCGGATGGTCATCTCAGAGGCGCCGGTCAGTTCGACGAGTTCCTGGACGGTGATCCTGCCCGTCTCCCGGACGGCCTGCGCGATCGTCCCGTGCCGGTCTGCGTTGCTCATACCGCGATTGAACACCCCTCGAAACGAACATGCAATGTGTGCGAAGCGACAGTATTCAATCACACAGGATGTTCGTTACGGTTGCTGTCATGAGCCATTCGCTTCGATCCGCCCGAGTGGCGACCTTTGTCTACTTCAGTCTGTGCGGCACCTTGATGGGCACCTGGGTGGTGAACATCCCCGCCATCGAGGAGCGCGTGGGCATCAGCCACGCGACGCTCGGGGGACTGCTGGTGCTTCTGGGGCTGGGGGCCTTCATCGGCATGCAGGTGGCCGGGAGCCTGACCGACAAGGTCGGGGCGCGCATCGTCGTCCCCGCCACCGCCGTGCTGTGCAGCGCGGCCCTGGTGCTGCCAGGCCTGCCCCGCGAGCCGTGGACGCTGGGAGCCGCGCTGCTGGTGTTCGGTTTCTGCAACGGCTGCTTGGACGTGAGCATGAACGCCCACGCCGTGCACGTGGAGAAGGCGTACGGCAGGCCCGTCATGTCGGCCTTCCACGCCACGTTCTCGGTCGGCGGCGTCCTCGCCGCGCTGGTCGGAGCGGCCACGGCGAGCGCGGGCCTGAGCCCGGCCACGGGCATGGCCACCATGGGAGCCCTCGGCGTCGTGATCGCCCTGGTGTCCGCCCGCGCCCTGCTGCCGATCGCACCCACGGCCCCTGCGGGGCAGCAGGTCGAGCACACGCCGGCCGCCGGGCCCCGCCGCGCCGGCAGGCGCATCTGGATCCTCGCCGCCCTGGCCCTGATGGTCATGCTGTGCGAGGGAGCCGCCAACGACTGGAGCGCGCTGCACCTCAAGGACGTTCTCGGCGCACCCGCGAGCACCGCCGCCTTCGCGTACGGCACCTTCGCGGCGACCATGACCGTCGGCCGACTGCTCGCCGACCGCCTCGTCGCCCGCTTCGGATCCATGGCGATCCTGAGGTACGGCGCGGCGACGGCCGCCGTCGGCATCACGATCGTGACCGTCTCGCCGTGGATATGGGCCGCGTTCGCGGGATGGGCGCTGTTCGGTCTGGGGCTGTCCGGCTGTGTCCCGCAGCTGTTCAGCGCGGCCGGACACGCCGACCCCTCCGCCGCCGGGGCCAATGTCTCCCGGGTCGCCGGTCTCGGCTACGTCGGCATGCTCGCCGGCCCCGCCGCCATCGGCTGGCTGACCCACCTCGTCGCCCTGAACCACGCCTTCGTCCTGCTGATCCTGCTGTGCGCGATCACCGCCGTGGCCGCCGGAGTCCTGCGCACCGGATCCGACCGCCCGCGCGAGCCGGCGGCAAGCAGCCACTGACCGCCTGTGCGGCACGGCTCACTCCGTGCCGCACAGGCTTCTCCGCCCACCCCGGCCGCCAGAACCCGGAGGAACCCTCACCATGCCTACCGACCGGCGCATCGTGCTCTTCGATCTCTTCGGTGTCATCGCCCGCCACCAACACCCGGGCGCCCAGGGCAAGATGGCCGCCCGCTGTCACACACCCACCGACGCCTTCACCACGGCGTACTGGGACTACCGCCCGCCCTACGACGCCGGCCGGCAGTCCGCGCCCGAGTACTGGACCGCCGTACTACGACAGCTGTCCCGGCCCGCCGACGCCGACACGATCGAGGAACTGCGCCTCACCGACATCGACAGCTGGTCGCGCGTCGACGAACGGATGGTCGCCTACGTCCAGTCCCTCCGCGATGTCGCCGAGGTCGCCCTGCTGTCCAACATCCCCGCCGACCACGCGGACGCCTTCCTCGCCGCGCAGCCCTGGCTGCACCAGCTGGACCACGTCGCCTTCTCCGGAAAGATCAAAGCGGCGAAACCGGACCCGGCCGCCTTCCAGCACTGCGTCACCCCCTGCGGGCAGCCCCGGCCGACTTCCTCTTCGTCGACGACCGCGAGGAGAACGTCCGCGCCGCGCAGGCCATCGGCATGAACGGGCACGTCTTCACCGGTCGCGATGACCTGGCAGGCGTCATCGACGCCTGGTTGCCGACCCGTCGACTCGACGACTCGACGACTCGACGACTCGACGACTCACGTGGAAATGACACATCCGTCGCCACCTGATGCCTGGACCAGCCGTCCTGATCCCCCGGACCGGCAACCGCATCAGCGCCTCAGAGGCCCCGGCCGCAGCGGCACGCCGTAGGAAATGCGGTACGCCGACTCCAGCCGACCAAGGCCAGAGGTCAGAGGCCAAAGACCAAAGGCCAGAGGTCAAAGGTCAACGAAGCAGTCGCCAGGCTCTCCCCTGAGTCCGAACTCCCCCTGTCCCCCTACCCGGAGCAAGGCTCCGCGTCCAAGCGGGACAACTGCCGGCTGGGAGCCGTAAGGCATCGCCCCGTGGTGGACATTACTGTGCATGGACGCGGATGAACGGGGCGAACAGCTGGAGCAGCTGTTCCGGCAGACCTTCCGCCGGGTGATGGCGTACTGCTTGCGCCGGACCGGCGAGACAGCGGCGCACGACGTGGTGGCCGAGGTGTACGGGATCGCCTGGCGCCGACGACGGCAACTGCCCTCGGACGACGAGGAGGCGGTGCTGTGGCTGCTCGGCATCGCACGCCGGGCGCTGGCCAACCAGGCGCGTAGCCAACGCCGTTGGGCACGGCTGCTGCTACGGGTGGCCGAACGTGCCGATCCGCCGGACACCGGCCCGCTCCGGCATGACGGAGGCGGCGAGCTGGCGGCGGCCCTGGCGCAGGCGTCGGACGCCGACCGGGAACTGCTGCGCCTGGCCTACTGGGACGACCTGTCCCGGCAGGACATCGCGACCGTGCTCGGTATCTCGGTCGGCGCCGTCGACACCCGCCTGCACCGTGCCAGACAGCGGCTGCGCGTACGTCTCGGCGCGGCGGGCGCTCACCAGGATCCGACCGACGAGAAGGACGACAAGGACGACAAGGAGAAGGACCATGCTGAGCGATGACGAACTCGACCACATGCTGCGGGCCGGCGATCCGGATCCCGCCGGCTCGGCGACCGACCCGGACTCGCCGACCGCCGCACGCATCCTCGCGCGGGTTCGCCGGAGCGCGCGACAGCGGCGCAGGCGCATCCTGGTCCTCGCCCCGGCGGTGGCTCTGACCGTCGCCGGCGTCACCGCGGGGACCTATGCGTGGGTGGCCGGTGACGGCAAGGGTCATACCCTCGACTCGACCGGACTGACCTGCGACGGCCCCGACCGGGGCGATGCCGTGGTCGGCTTCGATCCCGGCACCGACGATCCGGTACGCGAGTGCCGTCAGCAATGGCCGGAGTTGTTCGGCCGGCCGGCACCCGGCACGCTCACCGCCTGCGTCGACAGCTCCCGGCAGGGCTCCATCGTCGTGTACGCCGGAGGCCGTGACCAGTGCGCACGCCACCGCGCGGACCCCTATCTCGGACCGACCCGGGAACAGCTCGGCCTCGCCCACTTCCGCACCGACCTCAAGGCACACTTCGCCGAGCGCACCTGTGTCCCCTACGCCGAGTTCAGGACGGTGGTCGGCCAACTCCTGGCCAAGCACGACCTCACCGGCTGGAAGAGCGGCCACTTCCAGACCGCCGACAAGGAACCGGAAGGAGCCTGCGCGGAGATCAGCTACTACGACGAACCGGCAAAGACGATCTGGCTCGGCGACCACAATGCCGGCGACCCCATCACCTGGCCGTAGACCGGCAGCGCCCGCACCCCGCGAAGAGCGGGCGGTGGCGGCTCTCCCCGCGACCGCCACCGCGAAGCCACCGCGACTGCCACCGCGACCTATCAGTGTCGGACACGCCGCCGTGGCCGACCCGCCAATTCCCAGCACCACAAAGGGAGTTGCTTCAGGCGACCCTCACTGGTCCCGGTCCGTCGGAACTTTTTCCCTGCACGACCCTTGCCGTCGTTCGCGGCCCCTCCCTACAGTCTCGTCCCAGTCAGTCGATACGTATCGACATGCATCGACGCCGAGGAACCGAGGGAGGTGCTCGCATGGTGACAAGCCGGGACGTGGCCCGGTTGGCGGGCGTCTCCCAGAGCACCGTCTCGTACGTCATGAGCGGGCGCCGCTCGATATCCCCCGAGACCCGCCGTCGGGTCGAGGAGGCGATCGAGACGTTGGGGTTCCAACCCAACGCGGGTGCGCGGGCGTTGGCGAGTCAGCGCAGTCAAGTCATCGGCCTGGTCGTGCCGTTCGCGCCCGGGGCCGACATGACGGGGGTTCTGCCCTTCATCGAGACGATCACCAAGTGCGCCCGGGAAGAGGACCACAACGTCATCCTGGCCACCGAGGACGAGGGCGCCGAGGGCCTCACCCGGCTCAGCGACCAGTCCCTGTGTGACGCGATCGTGCTGATGGAGGTCGGGTCCAAGGACCCGCGCATCCCCGTGGCGGCCGGGCTGAGCGTGCCGGTCATCCTGATCGGCGTGCCGGACGACCCCGAGGGCCTGTACTGCGTCGACCTGGACTACACCCTGGCCGGACGCATGGCGGTGGACGAACTGGCCGCCTCCGGGCACGACCGCGTCGTCCTGCTCGGGTATCCGCGTGACGTGATGGCGCGTGACGTCAACTTCGTCCGACGCTTCCTGCGGGGAGCCGAGGACGCGGCCACCGCGCACGGCATCGCCTACGCCGAGGTGAGCCCGCCGGACACCAGCCGCGCCGGGGCCGAGGCCGCCCTGGACGAGGCGCTTGCCGAACGAGGGCCCGGCGGCGGCAGGTTGGGGCTCGTGGTCCCCGATCCCCAGTTGATCCAGCCGACGTTGCAGAGCCTGCTGGACCGCGGTCTGGTTCCGGGCCGCGATCTGTCCGTCATCGGACTGTGCACGGACCGCACCGCCGAGACCTCCACACCCCCCGTCACCAACCTCTCGCTGGAACCCAGGGACGTCTCGCGCCGCGCGATGAGGATCCTGTTCCGGCTGCTCAACCGCGAGAGCGTGCCCACCACTTCGACCGTCGAGCTGGTGACCCCGCGTCTGACGCTGCGTCAGACGAGTCTGTCTGCCCGCTGATTCCCACTGATCCCCACTGTTTCGTGTCAAGGGGGATGACGCGTCACCGCTGTCGATACGTATCGACACCCCCGCGCGGTCCGCCCGAGACAGCGCCGACCGAGGAGAGAACGAACATGGCTCAACGACGAGCGATCCTCAGCAGAACGACCCTGACGGCGGCCCTCGCGCTTCTGGCGCCGCTCACCCTGAGCGGCTGCGGTTCGAGTACCGGATCGTCCGGCGGCGCCGACACCCTGCGGGTGATGGACTACTACGCCGATCAGCCCGACAAGGGGATCTACGCGAAGGTCCTGGACGCGTGCGGGCGGCAGAACGGCGTGACGATCAAGCGGGAGGCCGTGGCCGGCCCGTCCCTGATACCCAAGGTGCTGCAACAGGCCTCGTCGCGGACCCTGCCCGACGTCCTGATGCTCGACAACCCCGACCTGCAACAGATCGCCGCCAGCGGCGCCCTCGCCCCGCTCAGCGACTTCGGCCTGAAGGCCGACGGATACGCCAAGGGCGTGGTGGACGCCTCGACCTACCAGGGCAAGCTCTACGGCCTGCAACCGGTGACCAACACGATCGGCCTCTTCTACAACAAGGACATGCTCGACAAGGCCGGGGTCAAGCCGCCCACCACCTGGGCCGAGCTCAAGTCGGCGGCCAAGAAGCTCACTTCGGGCAAGAGGTACGGCATCGCCTTCGCCGCACCGGCCACCTACGAGGGGACCTGGCAGTTCCTGCCGTTCATGTGGTCCAACGGCGGCGACGAGCAGGACATAGCAACTCCCCGGACCGCGCAGGCACTTCAGCTCTGGGTGGACCTGGTCAAGGACGGGTCGGCCTCGAAGTCGGTGGTCAGCTGGGCCCAGGCGGACGCCAACGACCAGTTCGCGGCGGGCAACGCGGCCATGATGATCAACGGCCCCTGGCAGTTCCCGATCCTCGACAAGAAGACGAGCCTGCACTACGGCGTCGTACAGATCCCCGTGCCCGAGGCGGGCGGAACTCCCGTCGTCCCCCTGGGCGGTGAGACCTGGACCGTCCCGCAGACCGGCAACGCACAGCGCCAGAAAAAGGCCGCCAAGGTCGTCGCGTGCCTCAACTCCGACAAGAACCAGCTGTCGTTGGCCCAGCAGCGCCAGACCGTGCCGACCAAGACCGCGCTGATGGACAAGTTCGCCGCCGAGCAGCCCCGGATGAAGGCGTTCACCGACCAGGTGCGCAACGCCCGTGCCCGCACCGGTGAGTTGGGCAAGGACTGGCCGAAGGCCGCCACCAAGATCTACACCGCGATACAGACCGCGCTCACGCAGGGGGCGACTCCGGCGAAGGCACTGAAGCAGGCCCAGGATGGCTGACGTACTGCGCCGCGCGGTGCGGGCCAAGGGGCGCGCGGTGCCGGTCACGGACAGTGCCCCGGCGGGCCGGAGGCTCGGGCGGCTGGGGAAGCGCGGCCGCCTGCGCCAGTCCCACGTGCTGTTCCTGCTGCCCGCGCTCGCCTACATGGCCGCTTTCTTCGGCTACCCGGTCGTCAAGAACGTCGTCATGGGGTTCCAGCACTACACGACGACCACCTTCTACACCGGCCAGGCACCCTGGACCGGCCTCGCCAACTACCGGGCCGTCATATCGTCCTCCGTCTTCGACAAGGCACTCCTCAACACCGTGCTGTTCACGGTGGGTTCGATCGCGGGGCAGTTCCTCACCGGTCTGGCGATCGCCCTGTTCTTCCGCCGCCGGTTCCCGTTGAACGGCGTACTGCGCTCCCTGCTGCTGTTGCCGTGGCTGGTGCCGCTGATCGTCTCCAGCGCGGTGTGGCGCTGGATCCTCGACCAGGACAACGGCGTGCTCAACCGGTTCCTCGGTGCCCTGCACCTCGTACAGGACCGTCCCGGCTGGCTGACCAGCACCTCGCTGGCGCTGTTCGCGGTGATCGTGGTCAACATCTGGATCGGGATCCCGTTCAACGTCGCGATCCTCTACGGCGGACTCCAGGACATCCCCGAGGAGTTGTACGAGGCGGCGGCCCTGGACGGCGCGACGGGCTGGCGGGCGTTCCGGCACGTGACCTGGCCCCTGCTGCGGCCCGTGGTGAGCGTGGTGCTCGTGCTCGGCGTCGTCTACACGGTCAAGGTACTCGACGTCATCCTCGGGCTCACCAACGGCGGCCCGGCGAACGCGACGCAGACCATCGCCAGTCAGTCCTACCAACTCTCCTTCCAGCAGTTCGACTTCGGACAGGGTGCCGCGCTCGGCAACATCCTCATCGTCATCTCGCTGGTCTTCGCCGTCCTCTACCTGCGCGCGAACCGCCGCGCCGTCGAGCAGTGAGGCCGTCATGGCAACCGTCACGCGCACATCCGTCCGACCGGCCACGCACACACCCGTCCACCGGCGACGCCCCCGTCGGCGGCCGTGGGGATACACCGCGATCGGCGCGCTGATCCTGGCCGTGATGCTGTTCCCGGTCTACTGGATGGTCAACGTCTCCCTCCAGCCGGCCAACACCGCTGTCAGCACGCCCTGGTTCCCGACCCACCTGAACTTCGACGGCTACGCCACCGCACTGAGCCAGCAGGGGCCAAATCTCCTGACCAGCCTGCTCGTTGCGGTGGGGAGCGTGGTGTTCAGCCTGATCATCGCGAGCCCGGCCGCGTACGCACTCGCCCACGTCGACGCACGCTGGGTCGGCCCGGTGCTGTTCGGGATCCTGATCAGCCAGATGGTCCCCGGCATCGTCGTGGCCAACGCCCTCTACAGCGCGTACAACGACGTCGGGTTGCTCAACTCGATCCCCGGTCTGATCCTGGCCGACTCCACCGCCGGCATCCCCTTCGCGATCCTGATCCTGCGGGCCTTCATGGGCAACATCCCGGCCTCGGTGATCGAGGCGTACGCGCTCTGCTGCGGTTGACGCTGGGGCAGCGGGGCGTACGAACCGGGGTTCTGCGGGTGGTGCGGTGCCGTCGAATAGGTCGGCGACGAAGGGGTGTTGATGGCTACGACCGTCGACTCCCC